>CATPBD010000188.1 GCA_955652265.1 uncultured Gemmatimonadaceae bacterium
AGCTGGTGGTTCGAGCTGCAGGGAAGCATAGCAAGCTTCACGTGCAGCTCGGTACGCAGGCTCGGTCCGGTCCGCATTTCGTCGAGGTCCTGCAGTTGGTTCGCGGAGGCCAGATCGGCACGCCGTATCTCGCGCGCGCCTGGTACGCCAATACGCGAACCGGAATTGGGAAAGGCAAAGCGGCGCCCGTGCCGGCGAATCTCGACTACGATCTATGGCAGGGCCCCGCACCGCGCACGCCTTATCGCGACAACATCATCCACTACAACTGGCACTGGTTCACCAACTGGGGGACCGGCGAGATCTGCAACAATGGAACGCACGAGATCGACGTGGGGCGCTGGATCCTTGGCGTCGACTACCCGACCAGTGTGATCTCGACGGGTGGACGCTTCCACTACGCTGACGACTGGCAGTTCCCCGACACGCAGGAAGCGACGTTCGTATTCGATGGCGGCAAGAGCATCATCTGGCAGGGGCAGAGCTGCAACGGACTCGATCTCTACGAGCGTTCCCGCGGTACCACCGTCCTCGGCACCAACGGCAGTGTGGTGGTCGACCGGGACGGCTACGTCGTCTACGATCTGAAGAACAAGACCGTCAAGCAGGTGACGGCTGCACCGAAGAGCGATAGCCTGAACGCGATGGGGGACGACTGGCTGACGCAGCTCCACATCGACAACTTCGTCAGCGCGGTGCGCACGGGCACTAAGCTCTCGGCCCCGATCGAGGACGGCGCGAAAACGGGAATGCTGTGCCACCTCGGGACCATTTCACAACAGGTCGGTCGCAAGCTCACCACTGACCCGAAGACCGGACACATCCTCCGCGACGAGGAGGCGGCCAGACTCTGGTCGCGCGAGTACGACCCGCGATGGAAGCCCGTGGTGTGACCTGACTTCGCGAGGAGAGCAATGACCGATCCCGACCTACCACGGCGCACTTTTCTCAAGGTAGCCGCTCTCGGTGCCGCGAGCGCGGCCCTCACCGAGCCTGGCGCGGCCAGCGGAACGGTCTCCGCGGGTCGGCGCACCGCTGCGCACCAGACGGCCGAGAATGTCGGCGTGAAGCTTGGCGTGGCGAGTTACTCGCTGCGGAATTTCTCGCGCGAGAAAGCCATCCAGATGACCAAGGCGCTGGGGACGCCGTACATCAACCTCAAATCAGTGCACCTGCCGTACGACGCGTCGTCAGCCGAGATGGCTGAAGCGCGGCGGGAGATCGCGGCCGCTGGGCTCGAGATCGTCGGGGGCGGAATGATCACCTTCGACTCGGACACCGACGAAGGCGTTCAGAAGTACTTCGATTATGCCAAGGCTGCGGGGATGCCGGTGATGGTGAGCACCTGCAATCCGGCTGTGCTTCCGCGCGTCGAGAAATTCGCGAAGCGCTATGACATCAAAGTCGCCATCCATAATCACGGCCCGGAGGACAAAAACTTCCCATCGCCATACGAGGCTCTGAAAGCGGTAAGTGCGATGGACCCGTGCATGGGACTGTGCATTGACGTCGGGCACACCGTGCGCACGGGCACCGACGTCGTGCGGGCAGTTGCCGATGCCGGCCCGCGCCTCTTGGACATGCACGCCAAGGATCTGCGCGACCTGAGAGTGATGGAGAGTCAATGCATCGTCGGCGAGGGAAGGATCCCGCTCGCGGAGATCTTCCGACAGCTCGAGGCAATGCGGTATCGCGGCTACGTCAATCTCGAGTACGAGATCGACGCCGACGATCCGATGCCGGGGATGAAGCAATCGTTCGCCTACATGCGCGGCGTCCTCGCGGGTCTGGCGTCCGTGGTCACCTGACCCGTGCCGTCGCGCTTATCGTCTGAGTTGGCAGCAGAGGTCTGACGGCTTACAGACGCCTCTGTTATATCATATGCGACAGAACAAGGAGGCAGGATGGATCCGAAGCACACAGCCGTCGTTCTCATCGAGTACCAGAACGATTTCACTTCCGAAGGCGGGACGCTTCACGACGCCGTCAAGCCGGTGATGAAATCGACCAACATGCTCGCCAACACGTTGGACACTGTGAGGAAGGCGCGGGAGCTCGGCGCCACGATTGTACACGCGCCAATCACCTTCACCGACGACTATCACGAGCTCACACCGGAGCCTTACGGAATCCTCAAGGGCGTAGTCGATTCGAAATCCTTCAGGAAGGGCAGCTGGGGATCAGAAATCGTCGACGAGCTGAAGCCGGAGCCCCAGGACATCGTCGTCGAGGGAAAACGCGGACTCGATGGATTCGCGAGCACCAATCTCGATTTTGTTCTCCGCAGTCGTGGGATCACCAACATCGCGCTGGGTGGATTTCTAACCAACTGCTGCGTTGAATCGACGATGCGAACGGGGTACGAGAAGGGCTACAACGTCATCACGCTCAAGGACTGCACCGCAACACTGAGTGAAGAGGAACAGCGAGTCGCCGTGGAAAAGAACTATCCGATGTTCTCCCGGCCGATGGACCACAACGAGTTCATTGCCGAGCTGGGCGGGAAGGAAACGATTGCGGGAGCGAGGACGGGACGCGGCTACACCACGGATGCCGACGGGCCCTCGATGGAGGCGCCGGCGTAGCGTCTGCGGTTCCTATCGAATGGCCAGCACGGTCGCGACCTTCGACAGAATCGCGTCGCGACTGAATGGCTTTGAGAGGAACTGCGTCCCTTTGTGGAAAGTTTGCTGGCTGAAAATCGAGTCCTGGGTGTAGCCCGATACGAAGAGGACCTTGAGAGCTGGGTTGACGACGCGACACTTTTCCGCGAGCTCTTTTCCTCCAAGTTCGGGCAGCACCAAGTCGGTTAGAAGGAGATCGAATTCGCCTTTCCGTGCGAGGAAAAGCTCCCACGCCTCGCCGCCATTCCGGGCGGTCGTCACAACGTACCCGGCCGCGCGCAGCATGCGCGTTAACGCGGAAGACACTGCGGGCTCATCCTCCACCACCAGCAGACGGCCCTCTTCGGGTTCCGGGGGATTCTCAGCCGGAGTGAGTGTTTCGGGCGCGCCGGCTCCGCGCGGCAGGTAAATCGCGAACTCGGTTCCTTCGTGCAGGGCGAAGCGGACTTTGATGTAGCCCCCGCTCTGCTTCACGATACCGTAAGCGGTTGCGAGACCGAGCCCCCTGATAATTCCGTCGAGCGTGTGCGCGATAATGCGCGGATCTCCAGTCTGGTCCGCGTGTGATTTCCAGAATACGCCGGTGATCACGTTGCCGAGGAAGAGAACCACTGCGATGATGTGGAGAGACTTGAGCGCGAGGTACAATGCCGTGGGGATCTCCGTGTTGTCGTTGGGGCGCCGCTTTTACGCTTCCTTTGTCATTCCCTCGGTGCGGAAAGACGGGGGGACTGCTGCTCGGATTGCAACCCCGCGGAAAATCGCTGCGCCTCGGAGATCCGCTCGACCTCCAACGCAATCGAGTCACCGGCGGTCTCGATCCTCTCCAGCCTCCCATTGATGGCGCTGAGCTCTCGCGGCGATACCGGCCGAGGCTCCAGCCAGCGCGTGATGAGTCGAACCACCGGGAATCCGAGAACGATGATTACAAGTCCCGGCACGACCCATGAAAAGACTTCGTGAACGATCAGATTTGGATCTGGCGGCATAGCATCCCTGGTACGGGCCTGTGGGGCGATCTGTTCACTACGCTAACAGCAGTTCCGGGTTTCGTCACGTATGACTAACGGCAAACGAATTGCACAATTACGCCACTGGATCAATCTAGCTGCAACCTTTGGAGGCTTCACGTGAAACGCGGCGTTCTTTGGGTGAGCACGATCATGTTGCTAGCGGCGTGCGAGAGCAGCGCTAACCCGCTCGAGGGAGTATTTGGTGGCGGCGGCCCGATTACACCGGCGCAGGCAACTGGCAACTGGTCATTCACCGTTCAACGCACCACGACTCTGCCTTGCACAACGGCGCCTCTGGCGGACGGTCAGGTGATCACGGCACATCTCGACGTCCTAAGCGTCGGGACACTCGCGACGACAAGTAGTTGGGTGAAGCCGGTCTCTGGCGCCGTCGAGCCACTGAGCGGCAGTGTCGTATTGACTAGTGGGTCTACTGATCTGACTTTCGCAGCTCCGGATGTCAGGAGCACTGCGGCGATGGAGCTCCGCGGCACGATGACCTCGGCCGGAGCAGTCACGGGTGGTACGCTCACCGACCCGGCACCCGGATTCACTTAGGTGTTTGGAACCGGTGGCTGCGAGTACACTGCAGCCGGGACCAAGACGAGCTGAGCCGCGGCGCTGTCGCGATTGCAGAGCTAGTTGCATCTTCCTCCGAACCAGTCGTCAAAGAGCGAAATGGATCCGAAAGACATCGTTTACGTGAACGGCACCTTCGTCCCGCGCGCGGACGCACGCGTATCCGTCGAGGACCGCGGGTTCGTGTTTGGTGACGGAGTTTACGAAGTTCTCCGCGTAGTGAATGGGAGACTCTTCGCAACGCGCTTCCACAATGATCGGCTCGAGCGCAGCCTCGATGGAGTGAGAATAACTCTCAAGGGTGGAGATTCTCCCGCGCGCTTTGTCGAGATCGGCAAACAGCTTCTTCGGGAAAACGACCTGACGCGCGGGGAAGCCACTCTCTACATCCAGGTGACGCGCGGCGCGACTACGCGTGCGCACCAGTTTCCTCCCCCAGACATCGCGCCAACCGTCTACATCTCCGTGGCGCGATTCAGCCCGTACACGGAATTCGCGCAAACCGGAGCGTCGGCAATCTCGCATCCGGATCTGCGCTGGGGACGCTGCGATCTCAAGACGCTGAACCTCTTGCCGAACGTGCTCGCTGCGCAAACAGCAAAGGAGCGAGGAGCGTTCGAGGCGATGCTCATTCGGGACGGTGTCGTGACAGAGGGCACCAGGACGAATTTCTTTGGCGTAGTGAAAGGCTCGCTACGAACACACCCGCGCGACAGCCATATTCTTCCCGGAATCACGCGCTTAGTCCTGCGCGATCTCGCGCGAGATCTCTCGATCGAGCTCGACGAGACCCCGATTTCAGTGGCTGAAATTCCGAAACTGACGGAGCTCTTTCTCACCGGTACTACGACCGACGTGATGCCGGTGGTGAGGCTCGACGACAAACCAGTCGGCACCGGCAAGCCGGGGGAGTTGACGCGCAGGTTACAGCGAGTGCTCGCCGAGAGTCTTGCGTCGGGCAGCGATTGAGCGTCGAGTTTTGTGGCGCGAGTGCGGCAGATGCCGCACGAAGCAGGAATTGATTCGAGTTCTCTGTATCGCTAACTTTCGCACTGTAACGCGCCAGTAGCTCAGTTGGATAGAGCAACAGCCTTCTAAGCTGTGGGTCGGGGGTTCGATTCCCTCCTGGCGCGCCAAGCGACCGCACGCGCCGTTAGCTCAATTGGCAGAGCAAATGACTCTTAATCATTAGGTTGCAGGTTCGATTCCTGCACGGCGCACGTCTTATCTCACAACGACTTACAGTTATGCGATGCGAGCACGGAATAAGCGTGACCGTGGGAGATACTAGGGGACGAGAGGCAAATATCACGCTCTTTTCTCCACTGTGAGGGTCGGCGTTTCTG
>CATPBD010000189.1 GCA_955652265.1 uncultured Gemmatimonadaceae bacterium
CTTTGCTGCTGCTCGCCGTAGTTCTCGTGCTCACCAACAGCGACTGGGGACGCGAGCGCATTCGCCGCTATGTCGTGGGGCTGCTTCAGCGGAACAGTCACGGCATCGTACACATCGGCAGCGTAAGCGGAAATCTCCTGGGCGGATTCACCTTGCACGATGTCGTGATCACCGACAGCGCGCGCGCGCCATTCATAAAGGCTGACGAGATCTGGGCGCGATACAGCCTCGGCACTCTGCGCGGAAAAAAGATCGAGTTTTCCGAAGTGCGCCTCGTGAAACCGGTGGTCGTCGTAGACAAGCCACCCGGCGGAAAATGGAATTACGATCGCATTTTTCCGCGCGACACCACGACCCCGGCCGGCCAGCAGAAAACCGGTTGGGGAACGTGGATCCGGTTCAGCGATGTCACAGTGCTCGAGGGCGATCTCACGGTGCGCTCGCCCTGGAGCCCGGGGCCGACGCTCACGCTAGCGCAAACGAAGGATGCCGTGCGTCGCGCATTCGGACCCGAGGGGAGACTGGCGCTCACCAAAGTTCCCAACGGATACCAGAAGATCTCGAGCTTCCATCGAGTCAACGGACTCTTCCCTCTGGTGCGGCTGGAAGACCCGGGCTACAAGAGCAGACTGGTCGACGTTTCAGCGCTCAAGATGATTGCGGAGCCGTTCCGGCCGCCCGTAGCAGATGTGCGCGGGCTCACGGGGACGTTCGAGTTCACGAGCGACTCCGTGTGGTGGAAGGGCGCGCGTGCTGCATTGCCCGCCACGCGCGTAACCGGCGACGGACGATACTACATTTTCAACGAAAATCTCCATCTCCGGCTGCATGGTGATCCGGTGAATCCCGCCGATATCCGCTGGGCGATGGTGCGGCTTCCCGACCAGGGCTCGGGCAAGCTCGACTTCGGTCTCGATTGGACTACAAGCAAGAGCGTCTACCTCGCCCGGAACATGGACGTAACGCTCGTCCGGTCACATGTCACGGGACAGATAGAGGCGACCGTAACGGATACGCTGGCGTATCGGAATGCGGACCTGCATTTCGCCTCTCTCGATACCCGACTGCTGACGCAGCTCTTTCCGGGGATGAAATTTCCGCGACCATTGACCCTCACCGGTCAGGCGAAGTTCGATGGCGGAGAGCACTCGCTCAACATCAATGGCGACGTCACCGTGGACGACAGGCTCTCGGGGCGGAGCCGACTGATCGGAAATGGCTTGATGGGATTGGCCGCCGGAATCTTCAATGCCCGCGATCTCCACGTCCGGATGGCGCCCCTGCAAATGGGGCTCGCCAAGGCGATTGCGCCGTCCATTAAGGTGGGTGGCACGCTCACCGGGACGGTGACACTGAACGGAACGACCGCGGGCATAATGATGGCTCAGGGTGACGTGACTCACGTCGAGCTCGGAGCGCTGTCTCGCGCAACCGGCCGGGCCTCGATGCGACCGCACGGAATCCCGTGGTTCGACGTCGACGCGCGGATGCATCCACTCGCGCTCGCAACGCTTGGTCGCTTCATGCCCAGCGTTGGGTTGCGCGGCAGCGCGAACGGACCGATGAAACTCAAGGGATCGCTCAATGACCTCGCCATAAACACGCAACTCACGTTCCGCGACGGTGGATTTCTCGACCTGCGCGGGACGATGGACCTGGCGAGCAAGGTTGCTGGTTACAATCTCGATTTCGTCACCCGCCTCTTCAACGCCAACACGGTGATCGCAAAGGCGCCGCAGACATCGATCAACGCGGTCGGCTCAGCACACGGTCTAGGATTCGATCCGGCGACAATGCAGGCGCAGCTGACGGCGAACGTAAGTACATCGACCATCGATACTGTGTCGATCGATCGTGCCAACGTGAAAGTGGCAGCGGCCGGCGGCATGGCGCGCGTGGACACGTTGGCGGTGGAGCTCCCACAGGGAATTGTAGAAGCGAAGGGAACGTTCGGGCTCGCACCCGGACAGAGCGGCGCTCTCAGCTATCACGTCGCAATCGATTCGCTCTCGCGGATTGCCGGACTTATCTCCAAGGACACCGGCGTGGTGAATCCGCGGCCAGGCATTCTCTCCAGTCGCATCGCGCGCGCGAAGGCGGATTCGACGAGAGTCGCGCGCGCCACGGAGGTCGAGCGCGCGATTACAGGCAAACCGCTGCCGCGCTTTGCCGTCGACACGCCCAAGGTGGTACCCAAGAATCAGCTCTCCGGCTCGGCACGTGCGGACGGCGTGGCAACGGGCAATATCCGGAATTTCGGTCTCAAGGGAACTGCTTCCGGCTCCAACATCGTAGCGCGCGGCAACACCGTCGGCTCCTTCGCCGCCGACTACGACTGGATCAATGCGCGCACCCCACAATCGCAGGTGAGAATCAACGCTCAGGCCAGGGCGGTGAATGCCGCCGGATTCAGTCTCGACAGCGTAGGAGCAAAGCTCACCTATCAGAAGCCGAACGGCACCGTCCAGATAGTCGTCAATCAAGACAACTCGCGGACGTACAGCGGGGATGCGCAGTTCACTCTGAACAAGGTACGGAACGAGCTGCGCCTCAATAACGTCAAGCTTCGGTTCGACACAAGCGTGTGGGCCAGCACGCGTGTCGCGTCAATCCATTGGGGCCAGGCCGGCGTAGACGTCGACAGTCTCGAGCTGCGCAACGGAGCGAACGGCCGAATTTACGTCGACGGACTGATTCCGAAACAAGGCAGCGCCAACCTCGATGTTGCGGTCGACAACCTGAACGTCGGCGATGTAATCGCGCTCACGCAAAGCAGCATCAACGCAAAAGGCCTCGTCTCGTTCAACGTGCATGCGACCGGCAGTCTGGATAACCCGCAATTCAAGGGGGCATTCGGCGCCAGTGATCTGCTTTACAACGGAGCGTTGTTGCCCGAGGTCCACGGGAATGTGCAGTACGCGAATCAGACGCTGACGGGACGCGCGGAAGCAATGCGCACAGGTCAGCCGCCCTTCATGGTGGCAGAGGGAATGGTTCCGATCAACCTGGCGGTGACGGGCGTCACAGGATCCAGATTTCCGGCCAACAGGCAGATCGCCCTCAACATCACCGGCGATAGCATACCGCTCGATCTCATGCCGCTGTTCAGCGACTACGTCTCCAACATGCACGGCCGAGCGAGCGGGTCGTTCAAAGTGGGTGGCAGCCTGAACAGGCCTCAGCTCGCCGGTCAAATCGCGCTGCATGATGGACAGGCTCACGTGGTGCCCGCGAACATCAATCTCAGTCAGATCGAAGCGGCGATCCGGATGTTCAGCGATACCGTCGTGATCGACTCTATCTCGGCCAACAGCAAGGGACGCATCGTTCTCACCGGAGGAATCGGACTGAAGTCGCTGACCGCACCCAGCTTCGACCTGAAGCTGCACACGACAGGCGCTCAAGTGCTCAACAACGATCGCGGCCAGTTGAGTGTTGGTGCCAATCTCGCCATGGTTGGCCCATTCAAGGATGCGCATGTCACCGGCGATTTGCGTCTTCGCCAGGGAGTCATCTACATCCCTCCGTCGGACAACAAGAATCTCGTCGGAGCCGGCGACCCCGCGCTCTTCAACGTCCTCGATACCGCAGTGATGTCGGATCGCGAGCTCTTCCCCGGTCAGTCGCCGCTGCTCGCGAATCTCCGCATGGACGTGACTCTGCGAGTCGATCACGACGTCTTCGTTCGGTCGCGTGAGGCGAATATCGAGATTTATAGCGATGCCGATCTTGGCGTGCACGTGAATCGCGCCAAGGAGACGTTGGTGCTGGACGGTGTGATCCTGAGCGAGCGTGGCGAGTACACCTTCATGACACGCAGATTCACGATCACGCGCGGGTCGGCGACATTCATCAATTCGACCGACCTGAATCCGACGCTCCAGGCGACGGGCGCGTACGAAGTGAGACAGCCGAACCGTGAGGCCATCAACATCCAGATCGCCGTCGGCGGCACGGTCAGAACGCCGAACATCTCTCTAACCAGCGATGCACAGCCGCCGATTCCGCAGAGCGACCTTCTCAGCTATCTCGCGTTTGGGCAGTCGTCGAGCTCGCTCCTTCAGCTCGAAGGTTCCGGCCTTACCAACGGCGGCAGCGGCACCAACGTCGTGGGCGCTGGTGCCGCGCTCGCCAGCCGTCAGCTGGCCGGTGTAGCGCTGGGCGTCGCCGCTGATCAGATCGCGGGTAGCGCGGCACGCTCGCTCGGCGCCGACGTGTTTACGATCACGCCCGCAGACGTCCAGACCGATGTCGGCAACTTCCTGCGGGCGACGCAGTTCGAGTTCGGGAAGTACATCAACCCGCCCACTTATCTCGAGATAAAGTCTCCCCTCGATCCCGCGGCGCTGGTGCGGCCGGGCATACGAGTCGTGCACCGATATGGCGGCACGCGCGGCTACCGCCTGGAGACTGGCGTCGATACCAGGTATCTGCTGAGAGACCCGAGCCTGGCACTCAATCAGAACGTCACGACCACCAGCGCGTTCGGGGCCTTCCTGATCAGAGAGTGGAGATTCTAGTAGCGCACATCGTGTTCAGCCTCGCGCTGGGTGCCTCGGCAGCTTGAAGCATTTGCTCGTGACCCAAAACTTCTATCCCGAAGGTGGGGGAATGGCCCGTCGCTATACCGAGCTCGTGCGAGCGTATGGCGACCCCATGGACGTGTCGACGCTGGCGTACGATGGCTGCGAAGCGACGTCAAGCTTCCTCGGAAACGCCGTCTATCGGCAGCCGTTCGCGCTCGATATCTCCAAGCGGGCGACCAGCCAGGCACGGTGGGCGCGGTGGCTCGTAACGAGAGCGAGTAGTGTCAACGTGCTTCACTGCGGCGAGATTCGACCCGTCGGATACGCTGTGGGCTGGGCGCACATCCGCACTCGCATTCCGTACGTGCTATACGTAAACGGGGGAGATCTCCTGCGCGAACTGGAAAAGACGAGGCGGAGCTTTACGAAGCGAATCAGCGGGCGCTATCTGCTGGAGAATGCGTCTGGTGTCGTTGCGAACTCGGCCTGGACTGCATCAATGACGAGAGACCTGATGGAGGCGCTGTCGATCAAATCAGCGCCGCGGGTGGCGGAGATCGACCTGGGGACGGATCCGAAACAATTTCATCCATCACGCGACAAGGGTCGCTTGCGATCACGGTGGGGCGTAGCTGAAGCTCCGCTCATGATCACAGTCGCGCGGCTCGTACCGCACAAGGGACAAGACATGGGAATCGAGGCGCTTGCTCGGCTCGGCGATGAATTTCCTGACCTGCACTACGTGCTGGTGGGAACGGGACAGGATGAATCGCGACTGCGAGCGCTGGCTGCGCAGCGCGGTGTGAGCGACCGCGTGATTTTTGCGGGCGCCCTGTCGGACGATGATTTGTCCGAGGCTTACGCGACGTCAACCGTCTACGTGGGTTTATCTCGCCTCGACCGTGGAATCAACGTCGAAGGGTTCGGGATAGCTTTCGTGGAGGCGTCGGCGAGCGGCGTCCCGGTAGTCGCTGGTGATTCGGGAGGCGTGCGCTCGGCTGTGCGGAATGGCGAAACAGGATGGGTCGTACCTCCGACTGATATTCCGGCAATGGTCAAACATATTTCCTCTTTTCTGCGCTCCAGGGAAATGCGCGACAAATTCGGGCGGGCCGGGAGACAGGCAGTGGAATCGCACTACAACTGGGATCGCGTGGGACGCGAAACCAGAGAATTCGTGAATTCCTGCATTCATCCAGCGTGAAGCTCAAGGAAGTCTTTTACGGAATCGGATTGCGGCCGAAGCTGCGGGAATATCCCTTCGATATCTCGAGCTTCGCGCTGCCGAAGGACGGCGATGTAGGTTTCGCTCGCTGGCGGCATCCCAGTGCCATACGACGCGAGCGCAGCGGTGGCGGGTTCAAGCTCACGCAGCCGATGGTGGACACGCTTCGCGCTTTCCTCAAGCCGGGCGACGTCGCAATCGACATCGGGGCGCACACCGGTGACTCGAGCATTCCCATTGCATTGGCGGTGGGCGCGAAGGGCGCCGTCTTCGCCCTCGAGCCGAATCTCTATGCCTACAAGGTCTTGCTCGCGAACTCGGCGCTCAACCGCACGAAGACCAACATCTTACCGCTGAATATCGCCGCCACGCCCGAAGATGGATCGTTTGAGTTCGAGTATTCCGATCCGGGGTTTTGCAACGGTGGTTTTCATGCCGGGATCGATTCGTGGAAGCACGCACACTTCTTCAAGCTCAAGGTTACCGGGCGCAACGTTCCGAACTTTCTCTCGACGAATTTTCCCGAGGAAGCAAAACGGGTGCGCTACATCAAGATCGACACGGAGGGCTTCGATCGCGCCGTTGCGTCCTCATTGCGCAAGATGCTGGTCGAGCAGAGGCCGTATCTCAAGACGGAGATGTACAAGCACACACCCGAGAGCGATCGCCGCGGCTATTATCACGACCTGCGTGAGCTCGGTTACACATTGTACAAGGTCGAGAGCGAAGAGGAGGATTATCGCGCCAAGCCGCTATACGAGGCGGATATCATGAAGTGGTCGCACTACGATGTTTTTGCGGCTCCCGAACGGTAGTTCCCGAATTCGGCGCGCAGACGGAGAAGCGAGCCCACAACCGCGCTGGTTGGTAGCGAATCGATAGTCTCTCCCTCCCAAAGAACCAGATCTCCCTTGTTCTTCCAGGGCGCATACGCCTGACAGTCGGCCTTCAACAGAATCACCGCGGGCTTGTCGAAGGCGGAAGCCGCGTGCGAGATGCTGGTGTCGGGAGTGAAGACGAGGTCGCTCGATCCTACCATCGCAAGAGCATCTCGCAGCGTGGGAGTGGGGGTATACTCCGCGCTTATCGCCGCCGCAACGCTACGCGCCCTCGCGGATTCCGCGGGCAGAGCGATCACTGTGACCGGCATTCGCGGGTATCGCTCCCGCACCTGGCGCAATGACTCAATGAATCGCTCATCGGGCCACCTGCGTTTTTTTTCCGACGCCGACAAGTTCACGAGAAATCGCGTCGCTCGGGTTCTTCGACCCGCCTGCTGGCGCGCAGCCAAACCAATTCTGCCGCGGCCCGCTCCGTATCACTCAGAACAATTTCCGGCCGCCAATCGTAGTCAGCAGCCACGACTCCAAACGGCTCGATGAGGGCCTTCGATGATTCGATGTAGTGGGTGACACGATCGAATGGATTGACTCGCACGTTGTATACGCGATCGTTGTTTCCGCCGCTGACTCCGACGCGATACGGTGCGGACGCCGCGAGCATCAGTAGCGGCGTCGACGTGAAGACGTGTGGATTGTTTATCCGGCCATCGACGATGACATCGTACTTCTCGCCCCGGAGCTTGGTCGCCAATCGAACGTAGCTTTTCCACGACTTGCGGTCGAGCGCGAAAGCCTTGCGGACATGCGGATTGTTCTCGAGAACGGGCAGCGTTAGAGACTTGCCGACCACGTCGACCTTATTGCCTGCCGCCACCTGGGATAGGACGCGGATCACCCCAGTGGACATGATCATGTCGCCTATCCGCTCGTACCGCAGAAACAGCACTTTGAGCGGACGCTCCGGCAGCTTCGTGGTTCGCGCACCAGGGAGCCGGCTTGCGATCGCGCGCATCCAGCCATAGCGCCACGCCTTCTCGACTGCTCGTACATCCATCAGGAACGCGCTGGTTGGGGGATTAGGAGGGGAGATATCTTTGACTGACTGCAACTGAACGAGTGGTGAGCTACCAGCTTTAAAGCTAATAGTGCTCAGCCACTCGTTCAGTTGCAGTTGATCTGGTCCTGATTGTAC
>CATPBD010000190.1 GCA_955652265.1 uncultured Gemmatimonadaceae bacterium
CCCAGAGGGAGTCGATAGCAGCGACATCAAAGGCGGCGCTATCCCCCACCAGTTGGAGAGCCAGCGGTTCCGCTTGCAGCGAACGTATGCGAGACTCGATCCTGTCACCCCCATGAACCCGGATCCGAACTGTCTGACCTGGCTTGAAGGTCCTGATCGCAGCATCGAGAGAGGCTTGCCCGCCGAGGCCGGATACGAGGACGAGAGTGGACAATGCCAATGCAAATTGGGCGAGTCTCACAAATGACCACCGGGCGCTGATGGGATTAGATGAAGTATCTGACGCTCGGCGTGCTTATGCCGTTTTACGGCGCGATGAATTACTTACACGCAAGAGCGGCGGCGCGAAGCAACTGAACGGACAGGGAGAGATTCGAACTCTCGATACCGGGTTCACCGGTATGCCGGTTTTCGAGACCGGTGCCTTCAACCACTCGGCCACCTGTCCTGCAGCCTCGCAACTTATCGGGCGAAAGCCGCTTCTTCAACCGACCGCGCGCTGACCTCGAAAGAATTCCTCGAGGAGGCGCGCACACTCCTCCGCCAACACCCCTGCCTGAACTTCGGGCCGATGGTTCAGCCGCGGATGCCGCAATAGATCCCCGACTGAGCCGGCCATACCTGCCTTCTCGTCCCACGCGCCGAACACGACGCGCTTCATCCGGGAGAGCACGATAGCTCCAGCGCACATCGCGCACGGCTCCAGTGTGACGTAGAGTGTGCAGTCGTCGAGGCGCCAGCTATCGAGCTTCGACGATGCTTCGCGGATGGCGAGCACCTCAGCATGCGCCGTCGGATCCTGATCACGAATGGTACGATTCGTCGTCGCAGCCAGGATCGAGCCGTCGCGCACGACAACGGCTCCGATCGGCACCTCGTTTCGCTTCACGGCGTCACGGGCGAGGTCGAGCGCATTTCGAATGTATTGCTCGTCGATCGCGAGGGATGACGCGCCAATACCGGCTTGCTTATCAGACGCTTTGCTATCTGCCGGCAAGTGCTGGCTCTTTCGCTTTTCTGAATGTGAGCTCGCCCTTGGGATCGCGCTCGACGACAATGTGGTCTCCCTCGCTGAACCTGCCTTCCAGTACGGCGAGCGCGAGCGGATTCTGCAACAGCCGCTGAATTGCCCTCTTGAGAGGCCGTGCGCCAAACGCGGGATCGTATCCCTCCGTGGCGAGAACTTCGCGCGCGTCGGGCGTGAGCTCCACAGTCAGCTTCCTGTCAGCGAGAAGCTGCTCGAGTTTCTTGAGCTGCAGGTCGATGATGTGCTCGATCTCAGCCTTGCCGAGTGGGCGGAAGATGATGATGTCGTCGACGCGGTTGAGGAACTCGGGCCGGAAATGCTGCCTGAGTGCGTTCGTGACCTGTGCTTCGACCACCGCCCTGTCGTCCCCCGTGTGTTCGAGAATGTAGGTGCTGCCGATGTTCGAGGTCATGATGATAACGCTGTTCCGGAAATCGACGGTGCGGCCCTGCGAATCGGTGAGCCGTCCGTCGTCGAGAATCTGGAGCAGGATGTTGAACACATCGGGATGCGCTTTCTCGATCTCGTCGAAAAGCACGACTGAATACGGCCGGCGACGGACAGCTTCAGTGAGCTGGCCTCCTTCCTCGAACCCGACGTAGCCCGGAGGCGCGCCGATGAGTCGCGCAACGGCGTGCTTCTCCATGTACTCCGACATGTCGATGCGCACCATTGCATGTTCATTGTCGAATAGAAACTCCGCGAGTGCTCGCGCCGTCTCGGTTTTTCCCACGCCAGTGGGACCAAGGAAGATGAAAGAGCCGATCGGCCGGTTCGGGTCTTGGAGGCCGGCGCGGGAGCGACGTACGGCGTTCGCCACCGCGCGGACGGCCTCTTCCTGTCCGATGACGCGGGTTGCGAGGACCTGCTCGAGGCGTGTAAGACGCTCACGCTCTGCTTCCATCATTCTCGACACCGGGATTCCGGTCCAGCGTGACACGATCTCGGCGACGTCTTCCGCCGTCACCTCTTCTTTCAGGAATCGCGCTCCGCCTTCCTGCCTGCTCGCCAGCTTCTTCTCCGAATCCTGAAGCTGTTTCTCGAGCTGCGGTATCTGACCATATGAGATTTCGGCGGCCTTCTGCAGATCGCCGCGCCGCGTCGCCAGCTCGGCTTCGGTGCGCGCCTGTTCGATCTGCTGCTTGATCTTGGCGACGCTGCCGAGGACTTCTTTCTCCTGCTGCCACTGGGCTCTCATCGCCGAGGCTTTCTCTTTCAGCTCGGCCAGCTCGCGCTCGAGATTCTTGAGCCTCTCGCGTGAAGCCTTGTCTTTTTCTTTCTGGAGCGCCTGCTGCTCGATCTGGAGTTGAGTAATCCGGCGCTCGACCTCATCGATCTCCTGTGGCACCGAGTCGATCTCGATGCGGAGTCTCGATGCCGCTTCGTCGATGAGATCGATCGCTTTGTCCGGAAGAAAGCGATCACCGATATAGCGGTTAGAGAGCGTAGCGGCGGCGACGATTGCGCCGTCGGTGATCCGAACGCCGTGATGAGTTTCGTACCTCTCCTTGAGGCCGCGTAGAATCGCAATCGTGCTCTCGACGCTTGGCTCACCGACGTACACGGGCTGAAAGCGACGCTCGAGGGCGGCATCTTTTTCGATGTTCTTCCGGTACTCGTCGAGGGTCGTCGCGCCGACGACACGAAGCTCTCCGCGAGCGAGCATCGGCTTCAGCATGTTGCCGGCGTCCATCGAGCCTTCGGCCTTGCCCGCCCCGACGAG
>CATPBD010000191.1 GCA_955652265.1 uncultured Gemmatimonadaceae bacterium
TCGCGCGGCTCGACGCGGAACATTCGCGTGAAATCCCTAACGATGAGGCGCACCTCCGCGCCGCGGCGCCGGTCACCCCTTACCGGAAAAGCGAAATCGGCTCTAAGTGTGCGACGCGATTGTGGTGGTGATGCCGCGAGTATGCTGAAGCCTGTCGACGCGTAGAGCGGAGTGTTCACTCCGAACGGGGAATCACCGCCCCACAACTTTCCACCTTCCGCGAAGCCGGCGACCGCGAAGGTCGCCAATTGTTTGTACCGGCCGATCAGATAGCGATCCTCGATCCTGCCGACCAATCGTCTCCCCCCGCCAACGTCAGCCGATCTGAATCCGCGAAGGCCTCCGTCCGGGTCAGCAAATGTGAGCTGGAAGGGAATCCGCTGCCTCCACCCTCCGCTCCAGGTAAGATCGGACATCATCGTTTGTCGGTTGAAAGGCTTCAGATAAACCGCGGCACGGCCGTGGGCGAGAATGCCATCCCAGTTGCCGGCCTGATCGCGCCGGCCCTCACCCGCAATTTCCAGCGCCGAATACGCAACTGGTGAAGCTGCGCCCGCATACAGGTTCGTCGATGCGAACAAATCAGATTCCTTTCCGCGAAGAAGCTTCACTCCCTTTCCGAGCAGCGTCGCGACCTCCACACCAGTGCGCAGGTCCTGAGTACCCTCCAACGCGTCGAAACCGCTTACCCGCAGGAAGTGGACGTTGCGCACTCCCCATAGCGCGTTAAGCCTGGCAGTCTGATGCTTCGTGTACCGGTTCATGAGCGCCTGGCTCGTGTCCGCCGTGATTGTCGAGTCGGTCACGATGAAGGGTTGAGTGCCCGGATTCTCGTCTTCGAACGAGATGGATCCGCCGATGAGCGCCAGACGGCCAAGCGGCGGACCGATTCGAATCACGCCGCCGATATCGCTGTAGGAGCGCTCGATCCGGAGCGCCGCGGGCACCGCGTTTGGACGTGTGAAATAGAAGTATCCGAGCGTATTCCCCGCGGTCGTTCGCCAGGAAATGCGCTGCAGGTCGGTCAGGAACGGGTGACTCGTCTCCATCGCCCAGTCGCTTCCCAATTCACGCCGCCCGCCCTCGAGCCGAAACTGATAAGGCCTGCCGAGAAACTGGTAATCAACCACCTTGCCCGCGTAGGCATCCCGGAATCCATGTCCTTTCCGCCACGCGCCTTGGGCGTGAATGGCTCTGCCGAGAAGATTGCCCTCGCCGAGCAGGGCTGATCGGAAATGCGGAGTCGCGCTGGTCACTCCGGCGCCCACTATGAGCGAGACTTCGTCCACCGTCGTCACAACGAGGAATACGCCGCCGTTTCCGTCCGGATAGGCGAGTACCGTTGCATCGGCGATGAACGGTTGCGCGCGCAGAATGCGCTCCGACTCGCTGCGGCGCACCTCGGTGCATGGATCTCCCTCCTGAAGGGCTAGATACCGCCGAATGACCCAATCCCTGGTCGTGACGTGCTGTCTTGCGGCGAAGCGTCCGGCGCGCTCCCATATCCGGGTTCCGTTAATCCTGAACGGAGGGTTCGCCTCGATGTCGATGCGACTGATGCGTTCCCCCTTGCACGTCACAGGCAGGTCGCTCAGACTTTGAGACTGTGCCATTGTCGCCGACGCGGCGGCGAACAGCAATGTCAACGTACCCTGTCGAAGAGAGATCACTCGTGTCGTCCGCGCGCAAGCCGGTTCCAGCCTGCACAGTTGCTGTTACCGCTAGCATTCGCCCTGATGGCGATACCAGTCGTGTCCGGCTTACTGCAGCCTACGTGACCGCTCTCGAAGGTGCAGGGCTCATACCACTCATCGTCCCTCCGCTTTCCAGCTCCAGCGCCGCCGCCGCTATTCTCGAATCGGTCTCGGGCCTTGTACTGACGGGAGGCGAAGACGTCGATCCAGCCCGTTACGGAGAAAAGCGGCACGAAAAAGTACGCTCCGTCAACGCCGCGCGCGATGCGACCGAGGCGGCGCTGATCGAGGAAGCAAAAGCTCGGGGTAAACCGGTCCTGGCCATTTGCCGAGGCATCCAGATTCTCAACGTCGCCCTCGGCGGAACGCTCGTGCAGGACATCTCGTCGCAATGGGACACCAAAATCGCCCACGACGAAGATTTACCCCGCGATTCCCGCTCGCACGAAATCTCCATCGAGCCGGGCTCGCTCATCGCCAGGGCAGTCGGAGCGGAGCACGTCACCGTCAATTCGTTTCACCATCAGTCGGTCAAACGCGTCGGTGATGGAATGCGCGTGACGGCGCGCGCTCCCGACGGGATCATAGAGGGACTCGAGTCCACGGACGACGGCTGGTGGGTGATGGCGGTGCAGTGGCACCCGGAGGAGATGACCGACTCGCCCGAACCCTGGGACCGAGGCCTCTTCAAGGCATTCGCACAACAGATCGGAGCGTAGTGGACCGGCCGCGGATTCTTCACATCGATTCGGGCCGCAGTTGGCGCGGCGGCCAACGCCAGGTTTTTCTGCTCGCAACGGGACTTAGGGATCTGGGCTATCGCGTGCTCGTCGTAGCCCCGACTGGCTCGCCGCTCATCCGCCGCGCTGAGCACGCGGGACTGCCCACCTACCGACTCACACTGCGTGGAGAGTGGGACATCCGCGCCGCACGTGAGCTGCGGGCCGTCGCTCGCGAGTGGGATGCCAATGTCGTTCATGCGCACGACGCGCGCTCTCACTCGATCGCTCGATTCGCTCTCCTGGGCAAGAGAAAGATCCGTCTCATCGTCACGCGTCGTGTCGCGTTCCCTCCAAAACAGGTCCGTCTCAAATATCGGCACGGTGTCGACGCGTTCATCGCGATCTCGCACGCCGTGAAAGCGGTGATGGTGAGGGCTGGAATTCCTGCGAATCGAATCGATGTCGTTTATTCTGGAATTCCGGCACCACAGGTGAAGCGCCCTCGCAACTGGCGCAGGGAACGCGGCTGGCCCGCGAGCACGGTCGTCTGCGGCATCGTCGGCGCCATGACCCAGGAAAAGGGACTGGACATGATCAGCGGAATCGCTCGTCGGCTGCCCGGCGAGGTGTTCAGGCGCACGCGTCTGGTTCTGCTCGGCGGTAAAGGCAAGGGTGGCACGAGCGTGGCTGGCGTCGAAGGATTCGACGCGGGCTTTGTCGACGAGATCCACGACGCCGTCGCTGGTCTGGACGTACTCTGGCATCCGTCCAGATCAGAAGGATTGGGGACGTCGGTGATCGATGCTATGGCCATCGGCGTACCGCCGATAGCCTTTGCCGTCGGGGGATTGCCCGAAGTCATCGAGGACGGGAAGAGCGGGATCCTCGTGCCGCCCGGTGACGTCAGTGGATTCATGCGTGCGGCGGCCGAACTCATTACCGACGGCGCGCTCAGAGCCAGACTCGGAGAGGGGGCAAAGGCCAGAGCGCGCGAGTTCGACTCTAAGAGGATGATCGAACGAACGGCTGAGGTGTACGATAGAGTGCTCGCGGGGTAGCGGGTAATCGTCTGTTACTCCTATCTTGCCTCTGGCGGCTCCGGTCGTCGCTCCCCATTACCCCGAATTCGCCTTGCTCTACATCTGTATTCCGACATACAACGAGGGGCCTACCGTCGGCGTGCTTCTCTGGCGCATTCGTCGTGTTTTTCAGGACTACTCGCGGGAGTACGAGATCATCGTGTACGACGACGGCAGCACGGATGGCACCCGTGAGACTGTGGAGCCGTACGCTGAGGTGATCCCGCTCACCGTACTGAGGGGTGAACAGCGCAAGGGATTCGGCTTCGCCATTGACAGGCTCGTTCGTGAAGTCTCTCGGCGCACGCGATATGCGCGGCGGGATGCACTGGTTGTGATGCAAGCCGACTTCACCGATCAGCCGGAGCACATCCCCGAGCTCGTGAAACGATTTGAAGGAGGCGCTGACATCGTGGCCGCCAAGCAGGAAATGAGCGAGGCGCCGGCGCCGGTTCGCAGGCTCCGCCGCTTTGCCGACTGGATCCAGCGCGCGGGGCTCCCCAAGACCGACGACGCGGATCCGTTCACGACTTTCCGTCTCTATCGCATCTCTGTTCTCCGCGAGCTGCTCAAGAATCTGGGCGACAAGCCTGTCGTTACCAGCAGCGGATGGGCTGCGAACGCGGAGCTGCTGCTCAAGGCGCGCAGATTTGCGCGCCGAGTGGAGACGGTCGATTTAGCACCCCGATACGACCTGCGGACTCGGGAAACGAGAGTCCGTCCGTTTGCTGACGCGGTGAATCTCTTCCTCTTCAGTCGAAAGGCGCGTCTTCTCGCCGCAGCCGCCAGAGGTGCCTCGTGAAGTCGGCAATCCTCTCACGCGTCGCTCTGGCCGCGACGGCCGCCGCCACCACTGCTTCGGCGCAAGATCCTGTGACTCCGACAACAGCGGCCCCATCGTCGGTCGTCGTGTCCGGAGTGAAACGCGCGAGGGTCCCATTCGGACCAGGCGAGCGGATGGAATACGACGTCAAGTTTGGCGCGCTGAGAGTCGGAAACGCGCAGATGGAAGTCGTCGGGCTCGAGAACCTTCGGGGGCGGCCCGCATGGCACACAGCCTTCTGGGTGCGCGGCGGAAACTTTCTCTATCGCGTCAATGACGCGTACGAGAGCTGGATGGACGCGGAAACGCTGTCCTCACTGCGGTTCGTGCAGGACTTGGAAGAGGGCGGGAAGGACACCGAGCGCGCATTCGAGATTTATCCCGAGCGCGCGGTTTTCATTCAGACTTCGAAAAAACCCCCTGTCGAAGAAAAGTCGGTCAGTCAACCCCTCGATGACGGTTCCTTTCTCTACTTCATTCGTACGATTCCGCTGGAAGTGGGTCGAACCTACGACTTCGACCGCTATTTCCGTCCCGACCGGAATCCGGTTCGCATCCGGGTTCTCCGCAGGGAGCGAATCAGGGTTCCAGCTGGAACGTTCGACGCCATCGTCCTTCAGCCCGTAATCAAGACCAAGGGAATTTTTTCCGAGAACGGGCACGCCGAGATCTGGCTCTCAGACGATGAGCGGCACATCATGCTTCAGCTCAAGTCGAAGCTGTCCTTCGGCTCCCTGAATCTCTATCTCAAGTCCTACTTCCCATCGCCAAGCGCGTAGGCCGTAACCGCGGGGGCCCCTCCCCCTCCTCCCCTTCCCGTTCAGTTCCCAAGTCTCCGAGGGGAGCGGGAGCAAGAGCAGCGAGCTCGGCGTCCCGGTCTTTCGCGGAAGCCGATCTCTCGAA
>CATPBD010000192.1 GCA_955652265.1 uncultured Gemmatimonadaceae bacterium
GAATGAATTTTCCTTGACCTGGGCAAGATCACTCGGAGCCCGAACATACAAGTGAAAAGGCTGCGCCAATCTCACCGTAATAGTGCCGGTGTCGGACTTGAGGACGAGTTGATTCACCGAGACGCTCACGACCGTGCCTCTGAGCATGATCGGCGCATTGGGGTTGGGCGTCTGCGTGCTCTGTGTTACCTGTGTGCTGTCCTGATTCGAATCCGCGTTGCGGTTGCACGCGAATACGGCGAGCGCCAGGAAGGAACATAACACCAAGGGTTTTGCCGCCCGGATCATGCGGAGGCCCCACGAGCCACAGTCCGAGTCACGTTAGCGCGGCGTATCTATCCGAAGCACCGGGATTGGCACTCCCGCCGGCAAGGGTTTCGCGGACTCGTTCAGCAGCTTCGTCACGTAACGCTGTCCCTCGCCAATGCGCTCCACCTCGATCGCGATCGACTCGACCGCCCGCTCAACGCGCGCAAGCCGCTCATCCGATGACGCGAGGCCCTGCTGCGTCATCGAGACCCTTCATTTTCTCCTGATGATTCAGGTACGTCTTGAGCATCCAGCCTGTTATCGCAAAAACAAATGCGATTGCGATATCCTTGGCGATGAAATTCATGAGCCGAGTCCGCGTGTTGGTGGCAGATCAGGTCAACGAGGCCATGTCGATCACGAACCGATAGCGTACGTCGCTCTTCAACATCCGCTCGTAGGCTTCATTGATGTACGCAATGTCGATCAGCTCGATGTCCGAGGTGATACCATGCTCGGCGCAGTAGTCGAGCATCTCCTGCGTCTCGGGAAGGCCGCCAATCCCGGATCCCGCCAGGCTGCGTCTGCCGCCTATGAGACTGAACACCGCCACTTCGGCGGGCGTGGGCGGCGCGCCGACGCAGATCATCACGCCATCGGTGGCCAATAGGTGCAGGTACTGGTTGTAATCGTGCTTTGCCGAAACGGTGTCGATGATGAAATCGAAATATCCGGCCAGCTCCTTGAGCCGCGCGGCATCGCGCGTGAGCGCGAATTTGTGCGCGCCCAGTCGTCGAGCATCCTCTTCCTTTTCGCGGGACGTGCTGAGCATCGTCACCTCGGCTCCGAACGAAGCTCCGAGCTTCACTGCCATGTGCCCGAGACCACCCAGTCCTATCACGCCAAGCTTGTGGCCTTTGCCAACGTTCCAATGACGAAGCGGCGAATAAGTAGTGATGCCGGCGCAGAGAAGCGGCGCTACTTCGGCGAGCGGCAACTTGTCCGAGACTCTCAGCACGAAGTCCTCGTCTACTACGATCTGCTTTGAATAACCGCCATACGTGATATCGCCACTGATTCTGTCACGCGCGCTATAGGTGAGGACGTTGCCGACTTTGCAGTACTGTTCCAGCCCTTTCCGGCAGTTGCTGCACTGGCGACAGGAATCGACCAGGCATCCTACGCCGGCGAGATCCCCGGTTTGGAATTTCGTGACCTTGTCGCCAACGGCGGTCACTCGTCCGACGATCTCATGGCCGGGAACGACTGGATAAATCGTCTGCCCCCACTCGTTGCGCGCCATGTGAATGTCGGAATGGCACACTCCGCAATACAGGATCTCGACCTGCACATCGCGCGGTCTCAGTGCGCGGCGCTCGATCTGGAAAGGAGCCAGACGCGAGTCGGGCGCCTGTGCCGCGTAGGCTCGGGCCACTGACGTTGTGGCCGGAGCTGGAGAAGCGACTCGTGGCTCTAGCGACGGAGCCATGCTCTTATCACTCATCGTGTACCTCCTTCAGGATCTTGCTCATGACTTATCGCTCCCAATAGCTACTCATCACCAAAAACCGATCGCGGCAAGGTCCGATGAGGCCGCAAGACCGATAGGTTGAATCTAACGCGCGCTGCGACTAGTGCGGTGTGCCGAGGTAGCAGTCACAGTGCGAGTGCTCATAACGTGTCTTAGGTGGCCGCGCCCGATGTCTTTGCGAGGCGCTTCTGAAGATGGAAGCGACGAGAAGCTGGCGGGAATCCATCCAATACACCGTAGATGTTGTATCCATGGCGCTCGTAAAACGACAGCGCTTGGAATTCCAACGTGTCGAGATAGACCCCAGTGCAACCTTGTGTCTGAGCAAACGCCTCGGCTTGCGCCAACAGAGCGCTTCCCAGGCCGTGTCGACGAAGTGATTCGGGGAGCCAGAGGTAGCCAATAAACAGCCACGTCCATCGTAGTTCTCCCTCTAATCCGCCAACAACGTTGCCATCCTGATCGCGAACGAAGATCGCGAAAGGACGAGCATTCACGGGACCAGCATAACTATCCGTGAACGCCCGTAGTCCTTCGTGAATCACACGGAGGTCTTCCGAGCGAGGGGATAGTTCGAGGTCGAGAGAGCACATCTCAGACATAGCTCAACCACGGATCGCTCCTCCGCTGCTTGAGCGCCGCGAACCAGCGACAGAGCGGATAAACCGCGACCACGACAAACGCCCAAACCAGGTAGACAACTGGCTGCACGCGATCGTTAGCTGGCGACAAATTCATTTCTGACCATTCATTTGAGCGGGAGGTTCGATACGCGTTGTTTGCGCGAATACCACCCTCCAGGCGCCATCTTGGCGCACATAAATGCGTGTATACCGAAATC
>CATPBD010000193.1 GCA_955652265.1 uncultured Gemmatimonadaceae bacterium
CTGGAGGAGATCATCAGGAGCACGGGGTTCTTCCGCAACAAGACGAAGAGCCTGATCGGACTCGGCAAGGCTCTGGTCGAACGCCACAACGGCGAGGTTCCGGATTCAATGGATGCGCTCGTCAAGCTGCCCGGAGTCGGTCGCAAGACCGCAAACGTCGTCCTGGGCAACGCGTTCAGGAAGAACGAAGGCATCGTCGTCGACACTCACGTCGGGCGGCTGAGTCTTCGGCTTGGCCTGACGAAGCAGACGGATCCGGTAAAGGTCGAGCAGGATCTGATGCCGCTCTTCCCGCGCGAGGATTGGGCGATGCTCGCGCACCTGCTCATCTTTCACGGTCGGCGGGTTTGCTTCGCCCGATCGCCTAACTGCGAGAGCTGCGTGCTGAATGACATTTGCCCGTCGAGTTCGGCGTAAGTTATCATTCCACGCTCAAGCAACCCTTAACGCCACCCTTTGCCTCCGTTATGACCAAGTTTGCCACGATCGAGACCAACCGCGGCACCATGCGCGCCGAGCTTTACGAGAAAGAAGCTCCGAAGACTGTCGCGAATTTCGAAAAGCTCGCCAATTCCGGCTTCTACGACGGAACGAAGTTTCACCGCGTCATCAAGGATTTCATGGTGCAGGGCGGCGACCCCTACTCGAAGGGCGGCGAACACGCGAAGGGCCCCGTCGGCACCGGCGGCCCAGGTTACAAGATCGACTGCGAAACTCAGGGCAATCCGCACACGCACAAAGTCGGGGCGCTCTCAATGGCACACGCCGGCAAGAACACCGGCGGCAGCCAGTTTTTCATCGTGCTGAGCGAGCAGAACACGAAGCACCTGAACGGCGTGCACACCGTTTTCGGCAAGGTAATCGAAGGACTCGACGTGGTGCCCAAGATCAATCAGAACGACACCGTGTCGAAGGTAAGAGTTTCGAACGGCTCGGGAGCGAGGTAGTCATGGCGACGAAAAAGAAAACGGACCTCAGCGCCGGACTGACGGGGCTCGTTCTGGGGGCAGTGACTCTGTTCCTCCTGCTGACATCGATCGTGATGATGACCAACGCGCGCTATCGGCACAAGGAAGCCGTGGAGGCGCACAAGTAAGTGCGCGGTATTTCGGTGTTGACGGCCGAGCTTGGGGATAGTATCTTACTGACCGGTCAGTTACTATCTGTTTAGAAAATGCCCCGAGTCAAACAAGCCCCACCAAAATGGCGTAGATGCCCAGAGGACCGGCCTCAACAAATCATCAAGGCCGCCCTCCAGGTCTTTGGCGAGTGCGGCCTCGCCAACGCCCGACTCCAGGACATCGCTGAACGGGCCGGAGTCTCCAAAGGCACGATCTACCTCTACTTCCCGAACAAGGAAGAGCTCTTCCGCGAGATGGTCCGGCAGACGGCCGTTGCCGCTATCGCAAGGGCTGAACAAGCCAACACTCCCGGTACACCCACAAACCAGCTCCTCGCCTACATGAGAGGCTACTGGGCGTTCGTTCGCTCCCCAGTCTTCAGCACCATTTACCGCCTCGTCCTCGGAGAGCTGCACCAGTTCCCGGACCTCGCGGCGTTCTACGCCCACGAGGTAGTTGCCCGCGGGCAAAAGCTCCTCGCTGGAATCATCCGCCGCGGAATCGACGCTGGCGAATTCCGTGACATCGATCCGATGATCGCCGCGCGCATGCTCGTCGCTCTTACCGTGATGAACGGCATTTGGCGGGACGAGCACACTGGGGTTCCACTTCTCGCTCACAAGAGTGACGACGAGGTTTTCAATGAGCTGGCGCAGTTCTATCTCCATGCAATCGCCCCAGGCGATGGCGCTTTTGCCCAGGCAGATGGCGCCTCTTCGGATGCAGTTTCGTTCATCCCAATCATCAATGACTGAATTCTCGACCAACGCCCGCACTCTTTTTCTGACCGCGGCCGCAATGATCGCGCTCTCCTCGGCGCACCTGGATGCACAACAGCCGGGAGCGCTTCCACTCTCGCTGGGTGATGCTGCACGGCTCGCCGCGCAGCAGAGCGCGTCGGCGCAGGGTGCGAGACTTCGCGCCGACGAGGCTCAAGCCCGTGTTCGCCAGCGTCGAGCGGATTTGCTGCCGGACGTGAGCAGCTACGTGCAAGAAGCCGGTCGCACGTTCAATACGTCGACGCTCGGCATCGACTTCCCGGCGCCCGCCGGACAGCCACCACTTTTTGATCCCAAGGGGCAGGTGCTCGGTCCGATCAAAACGCTCGACGTTCGTGGCAGAGTGCAGCAGAACCTGCTCGACTTCGGCGCGCTTGGTCGCGTGCGGTCTGCGCAAGCTGCCGCGCGCTCATCCAACGCCGATGCCGAAGCGACTGCCGAACAGGCCGCGACAGTGGCTACCACGGCGTACGTCAGAGCAATGCGCGCGGATGCCGATCTGCGCGCTCGTCAGGCCGACACGCTGCTGGCGACGGAGCTGCTTGGCATTGCACAGTCGCAACTTCAGGCGGGAACCGGCGTCGGTCTCGATGTGACGCGAGCGCGAGCACAGCTCGCCGCCACGCGCGCGAGCCTAATCGCGTCGCGCAACGGCCGCGATCACGCGCACCTCGATTTACTGCGCTCGCTCTCGCTGCCGTTGGGAACTGACATCGTCCTCACCGATTCACTCTCGCCGCACGCCGCTGCCACCGAGCCCATTCCGGACGAGGCAGCGTTGGTCGCGCAAGCGCTTCGCGCTCGGCCGGACATTCTTGCCGAGGAAGAGCGGGTCCGCGCAGCCCGGCAGGGCCTGTCTGCGATCAACGCCGAGCGTCTGCCGACGCTCGGCCTCGTCGCGGACGACGGCGTCATCGGCAAGAACGGCGCTAAGCTTCTCAACACTTATACGTGGGGCTTGCAGGTGAGCATTCCGATCTTCGACGGACTCAGGCGCGAAGCGAGAGTTCAGGAACAGAGATCTGTCGTAAAGGAGGCAGAGATCCGTCAGCACGACGCCGAGCAGCAGGCACAGGTCGATGTGCGAGGTGCGGTGCTCGATCTGGCCGCTGCGCGCGAGCAGCTCGATGCCGCGAGCGAGCGCCTTCGTCTCGCCGAGCAGGAGGTCGCCCAGGCCCGCGACCGCTTCAACGCGGGCGTGGCGGGAAACGCTGATGTAGTGAATGCATCGCTCGCGTTGACGGCGTCACGGACGCTCGTGAACGATGCAGAGACGGCGTACCAGCTGGCCCGCGTGTCACTCGCGCGCGCGACCGGCAGCGTGACGACACTGAGATAATTCAGAAACCACTTGTAGCTAAACTTTATTCAGACCAGCAGCAACACAGGAAAGACTATGGCAACCGCAATAGAATCGAGCGCCTCCGCACCGACGACCTCCCGCAACGGCAGATCCGCCGCCGACGAGCCCGACAAGCCGTCCACGAAAAAGAAATTCATTTTGCCGATCGCGATCGTGGTCGGACTCGTCGTCCTCGTCTGGGCGTTCCAGAAATGGAACTATGGGCGATCACACCAGTCGACCGACAATGCTCAGGTCGACGGACACATCGTGCCCGTGCTGGCAAAGGTCGGTGGATACGTGAAGACGGTGAACGTCAACGAGAACGATCACGTTAACGCCGGACAATTGCTGGTGCAGCTCGACGACGAGGACTATCGCGTGCGGCTCCAGCAGGCGCAGGCCGATCTCGCCGCGGCTGAAGCGACCAGTGGTGGCGGTGGGTTCTCCGGCCAGGCGCAATCGCAGGTCCAGAGCGCTGCGGGCCAGCGCGCCACGCTCGACGCGCAGATTGGGGCGGCCCAGGCCAATGCCGACAAGGCTGATCAGGATCTCGCGCGTGCCAAGGAGCTCGCGGCCAAGCTGATCATTTCGAAGCAACAACTTGACGCCGCACAAGCAACGTCAGCGGTCGCGCACGCGAATCTCCTCGCCGCGCAACGTCAGGCCTCGGCTGCGGGTGGAACGGTCAACACCGCGGAAGCGGGTGTGCGTGTCGCCAGCGCCCGAACGATGGCAGCGCGCGCGGCCGCTGAGAACGCGCAGCTCCAGCTCGATTACACCCGCATCACCGCGCCAGCTTCTGGTGAGGTGTCGAGAAAACAGGTCGAGGTCGGTCAGCTCGTCGCACCCGGCCAGCCGCTCCTCAGCATCGTTGCAGATACAGGCATTTGGGTCACGGCGAACTTCAAGGAAACGCAGCTCGCCACGATTCATCCCGGTCAGCCCGTGGAGTTCGAGATCGATGCATATGGCGGATGCGTCGGTTACGGAACAGTGGCCAGCGTGAGCGGTGCGACCGGAGCAAAGTTCGCGCTTCTTCCGCCCGACAACGCTACTGGAAATTTCACCAAGGTCGTGCAGCGGGTTCCAGTGCGCATCGCGGTCACCAAGCCATGTCCGGGTAATCATCCGCTGCGACCAGGGCTGTCAGCGAACGTGCACGTCGACACCTCCAACCGGTGAGTACGGCGGTGCTGCGGTCCTCCGGGATGATGACATCCTCCGAGGACCGCTACTCCCACAAGTACATCATCGCCGTCACCGTCACGATGGCGGCGATGCTCGAGCTGATCGACACATCGATCGTCAACGTCGCCATTCCGCACATGATGGGAAATCTCGGCGCGACGCTCGACGAGATCGCGTGGGTGTCTACCTCGTACATCATCGCCAACGTCATCGTCATTCCGATGTCCGGCTGGCTGTCGGCGTACTTCGGCAGAAAGCGCTACTTCACGGGCTCGATCCTTCTCTTCACTGTCGCGTCGTTCTTCTGCGGCTCGTCGCACTCCCTGCTCGGGCTCATCTTCTGGCGCGTGATCCAGGGAATCGGCGGCGGCGCGCTCCTGTCCACTGCGCAGGCCACGCTGTACGAATCCTTCCCGCCCGAAGAAGCAGGAACCGGAATGGCGATCTTCGGCGTCGGCGTCATGGTCGGTCCGACGCTCGGTCCCACGCTCGGCGGATGGATTACCGACAATTATTCCTGGCCGTGGATCTTCTACATCAACGTCCCGCTCGGAATCATCGCGGCGATCCTGACCGTCACCTACGTCCATGACGCCGAGCACCAGGAGCGCGCCGACAAGATCGACTATCTCGGCATAATCCTCCTCACGCTATGCGTGGGCTCGCTGCAGTGGATGCTCGAGCGCGGTGAGCGCTACGACTGGTGGGATTCGCGCCTAGTCACGACGCTCGGAGTCACCGCGCTCTTTTCGGGGATCGCCCTCATCTGGCGCGAGCTCACGATCGACGAGCCGGTGATCAACTTCCGGATTCTCAAGAGCCGTCAGCTCACAGCTGGCGTGAGCATGGGGCTTCTGCTTGGGTTCGCTCTTTATGGCTCGGTGTTCATCCTGCCCGTTTTTCTGCAGCAGCTATTGCAGATGACGGCGTGGCAAACCGGAAAGATCATCTTGCCCGGCGCAATTGCGTCGGCCGTGACCATGGCCGTGGTGGGAAGGAACGCGATGCGGCTCGACGCGCGTTACACCGTTGTCGCGGGTGCGCTGCTTTTCTTCTGGTCGATGCTCAAGATGTCGCATCTGACATCTGCGAGTGGCTCGCAGGATCTTTTCTGGCCGTTGATACTCCGCGGCATGGGGCTTGGCCTGATCTTCGTGCCGCTCACCAATGCGACGATGGCCGACCTCAAGGTCAAGGACCTCGCGCAGGGGACGGGAATGTTCAATCTGATGCGTCAGCTCGGCGGGTCCCTTGGAATCGCAGTGATGGCGACGCTCCTCGCGCGTTTCATGTCGAGCGAGAAAGCTGTACTCGTGGAGCACGTCGGCGCGAACGATCCCGAGACATTGAGCCGGCTTTCATTGATCACGCGTGGACTGATTTCGCGTGGAATGAATCCGCTGACCGCACAGCAGCAGGCTCTCGCCATACTTGACAGGCAGGTGACGGTGCAATCGAGCATGCTCGCTTTTTCCAAGATCTACCTGTACAGCGGACTGGTGCTCGTATTCGGGCTGCCGCTGCTGCTATTGTTCCGGACGGGTCGTGCGCGCGGCTCGATGGGGCCGGTTCACTAGCGCGGTTTCTTAGGACGTCACGGGGCGCGGTAGGCGCGCTCAACCCGTATTTTGGGGCCACAACGCCTCGCTTTCTGGTCCATTAGCCTCTCAACAGTTGACCGCACCCATACGTATTTCTGATGAGGAGCGAGAGCTCGTAAGTCTGGCCCGGAAGGGTGACGAGCGGGGTTTTGCCGGGCTCGTACGTCTGCACCAGCGCCGCGCGTACATTGTGGCGCGGTCGATCGTCATGACGCATGAGGATGCGGAAGACGCGGTCCAGGAAGGGTTTCTGCGCGCGTACCAAGCCCTCGATCGGTTCGACCCGGGACAGACCTTCGGCGCCTGGCTCAATCGAATCGTCGCTAACGCGGCGCTCGATCTGGCTCGACGCAAGAAGGTGCGTACGGCCGAGGAGCTCTCGGAATCGATGCCGGCCGTGTTCCGCGATCCTGCGGAAGGCGGTGAGCTGAAGGAGCGGCTCGAGTCGGCGTTGGCGCAGCTTCCGGCAAGGGCACGGGCGGTGATAGTGCTGCATGATGTGGAGGGCTTTACGCACGCCGAAATTGGCGAGATGTTGGGTATTCCGGGCGGAACGGCTCGCTCGGATTTGCACCACGCGAGACAAAAGCTCCGTGGACTGCTGGAGAACCTGAGGGGGTAGAGGACTGTGACGAACGATCGGACCGATTTGCGACTCGACGGCGAAGGCGACGCGAAGATCACGGAGGTGCTCCGTGATGTGTACGCACCGCCCGCCGAAGGCGCGTATTGGGACGCCCTCGAGAGACGCATCATGGCCTACATCGCCGAGCACCACCCCGCTGTCGTTCGGATTCCAGTCAACTGGTGGTCCGATCTTGCGAGCTGGGCGGCGCCAGGACTTGCCGCCGCCGCTCTGCTTTTCGCAGCAGCCGGTGTGGTCTGGTCGCGTCAGAACGAGGAAGAGCTGCGGGCCAGCTACGATGCCGTCACGGAGTCCGTCGCCACAGATGTTCTGCCAGGCGCAGTGCAGGTAGTGACTGCTCCGCACGATGGCTCGTCGCAGCGTGAAGCGACGTTCCGCTACGTCATGTCGCATTGAGAGAGCAAATGGACCGAACCAAAGGGTACGCGCTCATGTTTCTGCTCGGCGCATTTCTCGCCGGCGGCGCGCTCGGCTTCTCTGCCGAACGCGTGATTCGCGCGGGCCACGGTCGCGATATGCGCGGACCGCGGGCTTACCGCCAGCGCATGGCGGAAGAGCTGAAGCTCACGCCGCAGCAGCAGGCGTCGGTCGATTCTCTCATTGAGCAGAAGCACTTCGGGAAAGCCGAAAGAAACGCCGACCCCGATAACGCTTAGCTCTTGCAGTAAGGAAGTGAAAAAAAGCGCCGGTGCATTGCACCGGCGCTTTTTTGTCATTCAGGGACCGACCTTAGAATGGCGGAGGGCCCGGCGGGCGATCCCCGCGTGCTGTCGTGTCCCGTCCACGCCGCTCGGCAAGCTCACGGCGCGCA
>CATPBD010000194.1 GCA_955652265.1 uncultured Gemmatimonadaceae bacterium
GGAAGGTGCGCCCGACGTAGTGGTTTCGAATGAGGGCCAGCTCGAGGGGAAGACCGGATTCCTCCGCGAAACCGAGGGCGGCAGAGTTGGACGAATCGGGCACACTGAAAACGAAATCAGCCGTTGGAGCAGGGAAGTCGCGCGCGAGCCGCCGGCCGAGTGCCCGGCGGGCACGATCGACTGATCCACCGAATCCCTGGCTGTCGGGGCGCGAAAAATACACGTACTCGACAACGCACTTCCGTGACTCGAGCGGTGCGAGCGGAAAACTCGAGCGCACTCCGTTCCGGTCGACGGCTATGATTTCGCCGCGCTCGACTTCGCGCTCGAGCGTCGCGCCGAGGAGGTCCAGTGCGCAGCTCTCGGATGCGAAGATGGTTGCGCCTCCGAGCTTGCCCATCACCAACGGCCTCCAGCCACGAGGATCCCGTGCAGCGAGTAGCGTGTCTCCGAGCGCAACTACGAGGCAATACGCTCCTTCCACCCCAGTCAATGCATCGGCGAGCCTCTCCTCCGGTTTTTCCGAGGAAGAGCGAGCAATACGATGAACTAGCACCTCAGAGTCCATCGTCGATGTGAAAATCGACCCTTCGTCCTCCAACTCGCGCCTGAGCTCGCTGGCATTGGTCAGATTTCCGTTGTGCGCGAGCCCGATGTGTCCGTCGCGAAACCTCGCCAGCACAGGCTGGGCGTTCTCTATCGTTGAGGATCCGGCAGTGCTGTATCGTGTGTGACCGATCGCGATATCGCCGGGCAAGCTCTCCACATCGGGTACCCCCAGGCCTTCGGAGACCAGACCCATTCTCTTGATCGCGCGCGCGCCAAGCTCACGATCCACCGCCACGATGCCCGATGATTCCTGTCCGCGGTGCTGGAGCGAGTAAAGCCCGAGGTGCGCCATTGCGGCGGCGTTTTCGTGGCCATAGATACCGAAGATTCCACACATATCAGTGGGCCGCCACCGGAGCGAGCTCGTCGAATGTCGTGTGCTCGGGGGTTCGCGACATGATCGACGGAATGGTGTCGTGGTACGCGTGCCGCAGGCGCCCGAGTGGTGCCTTCATTTCCGAATCTGCGAGCCTGATCGCGAGAGTGTCGGAGGTGCGCTGTACGGTGCCGATGCGCGCGCAAGGAACTCCGGCCTTTGCGGCAATTTCCAGGACGCGCTCGGGTGTGGAGCTGGAAATCACAATCCGGCCCTGTGTCTCTCCAAACAAAACGCCTCGATTCGGAATGGCTCCCCACGTTGACAGATCGATCTCGGCGCCACTCTGGCACTCCAGGTCTGCGACGCAACACTCGGCGAGTGCGATCGCCAATCCACCGTCGCTGCAATCGTGCGCCGAGCTGACTAGGCCGGCGCGAATTGCCTCGAGCAAGGAGTCTATCACCTTCTTTTCGAGATCGAGATCGCAGCGTGGAGGCGCGCCAAGCACCGCCTCATGAATGGTCGCCAGGTATTCACTTCCGCCAAGCTCTCCCCCCATCTCGCCGAGCAGTAGCACGGCGTCCCCGTCGTGTTGGAAGGTCGCGCGCGTAACGTGCGACAGATCCTCGATCAGCCCGACCATTCCAATCACCGGCGTCGGATAGACTGCTCCGGATGGACTCTCGTTATAGAGAGATACATTGCCTCCCGTCACCGGAGTGCCCAACGCTCGACACGCTTCGCCCATTCCCGCGACGGCCTCCTTGAACTGAAAGAAGACTTCAGGGCGGGTTGGGTTGCCGAAGTTGAGGCAATTCGTGATCGCCATCGGACGCGCGCCGGTGCAGGCGACGTTGCGCGCCGCCTCCGCCACTGCGATCCGTCCGCCGACTCGCGGATCGAGATAGACGTAGCGCCCGTTGCAGTCTGTCTTCACGGCGATCGCTTTGTTGGTGCCTCGAATGCGGAGAACCGCCGCGTCGCCGCCCGGCCCGATCACGGTGTTGGTTCGCACAGTTGAATCGTATTGCCGATACGCCCATGACTTGCTCGCGATGGTTGGAGCGGAGAGCAGCTTCTCCAGAGTCCAGATCGGATCGTTCTCCTCGCTGCGCTCGGGGACAGCGAGAGGATCCGCTGCTCGCAGCGTCCTGATCGCGTCCGATTCGCGTGCATCCGGTGAGTAGCTGGGGCAGTCCGTGACGAGCCTGGACCCGGGGAACTCGGCTACGACCTTCGTCCCTTCGGTCACACGATACACGGGCTCAGCTATCACTTCGCCGATCACCGCAGCTGTGAGGTCCCATTTTTCCAGGATCTCCCGCACGGCTTCCTCGTGTCCACGCTTGGCGACTACGAGCATCCGCTCCTGCGATTCGCTGAGCAGAATCTCGTACGGACTCATGCCGCTCTCGCGAGTCGGAACCTTGCTGACGTCGATCGTGACACCGACGTCTCCGCGCTCGGCCATCTCGGCCGAGGACGATGTGAGTCCAGCTGCTCCCATGTCCTGAATCGCGACTATGTGCCCACTCTTGATCAGCTCGAGACTCGCTTCGAGCAGCAATTTCTCGGTGAAGGGATCGCCGACCTGGATACGCGGCCGCTTGGCGTCACTCGCTTCGGAGAGGTCCTCTGATGCGAACGACGCCCCATGGATGCCATCTCTCCCGGTGCGAGCGCCCACGGCGATGATTGGATTGCCGATGCCTTCGGCTTTGGCGCGGATCAAGTCATCTTCGTGCAACAATCCCACGCACATCGCGTTGACGAGAGGATTGTATTCGTAAGCCGGGTCGAACACGATCTCGCCCGCCACTGTCGGAATTCCGACGCAGTTGCCGTAGTCTCCGATTCCTCTGACTACGCCGGAAAAGAGATACCGGACGCGAGAGCTCTCCAGGCTTCCGAAGCGCAGGGAGTTGAGCATTGCAATGGGCCGTGCGCCCATCGTGAAAACATCGCGAAGGATCCCACCGACACCCGTCGCCGCGCCCTGGTAGGGCTCGACCGCGGAGGGATGATTGTGCGATTCGATCTTGAATGCGACAGCGAGACCGTCGCCAATCGAGATCACTCCGGCGTTCTCACCGGGTCCTTGAAGAACGTACGGCGCCTCCGTTGGAAGCGTCTTCAAGACTGGGCGCGAATGTTTGTAGGAACAGTGCTCGCTCCACAGCGCGCTCACGATGCCGAGCTCGGTGAAGGTCGGTGTGCGGCCGAGCATCGCGAAGAGTCTCTCGTACTCCTGGCGCGTGAGTCCGTGCTCCGCGATCAGCGCGGGGGTGATTGCGGGATCGCCTGGACGCGGCATCACGACCGACACGTCAGGCCGCCACGCGAGCGAGAATCGATTCGAACAGGCGCACGCCGTCACTCGAGCCGACAAGCGGGCTGCACGCGCGCTCCGGGTGGGGCATCATGCCGAGCACATTTCCTCCCTCGCTGATGATCCCAGCGATGTTGCGCTCGGAGCCGTTGGGGTTGGCGTCCGCACTGATATTCCCCTTGGCGTCCGCATATCTGAAGATAACACGTGCGTCGTTCTCCAAAGCGTCGAGAACGTCGTCCGAAGCGACATATCGCCCCTCTCCGTGGGCGACGGGGATTCTCAGGACCTCGTTGGTCTCGTAAAGGTTGGTGAATATCGTGCCCGAGTTCTCTACCCGAACCCGGACCTGCGCCGAGACGAACTGGAGGTGCGAGTTCCGCATCAACGCGCCGGGGAGCAAACCTGCTTCGCACGCAATCTGAAATCCGTTGCAGATGCAGATCACTGGGGCGCCGCTGCTCGCGTGTGCTACGACTTCCTGCATGATCGGACTGAATCGCGCGATCGCTCCGGCGCGGAGGTAATCTCCGTAACTGAATCCGCCCGGCAGAATGATCACATCCGATCCCCGAAGGTCGTGATCCTTGTGCCAGAGATAAACGGCTTCCTCGCCCAGAATCTCGGTGACGGCGTGGTAGGCGTCGTAATCGCAGTTCGAGCCGGGGAACGTGACTATACCGAACTTCACGCGGGCACCGCCGATTCGATCTCGAAATCTTCGGTGACCGGATTGGCGAGAAGCTTCTCGCACATCTCCGTCACCGCCTCTTCTGCCGCGATGGCATCGTACGCGTCCGTCTCGATGATGATGTACCTGCCGACGTGAACGTTCTTGACCTCGCTGAATCCGAGCGTGTGGAGCGCATCGGTCACGGCCTTCCCCTGCGGATCCAGCAATCCTTTCCGCGGCGTGATGTGAACGGCGATGCGGAACTTCGACATCAAGGCTGTCCTCCAATCGGACCAGGTGGCGGAATGTTGGTTGGGCCGCCCCGCGGTGGCTCATCGTGACCGGGCGGGCGACGTCGTCTTCTCCGTCGGTGTGGACGCTGCCGCGCTGCCTCACTGCCTGCAGCAACGACGCCAGCGGCAGTGAGAAGAAGCGGCTCATCGTCGTCGTCGATTACCGGGGAATCACCCCTCGGACGTCGGTCGAGCAATCCGAAGATCACGGTCTTCGCCAATCCATAAACCACGTAAAGCACCAGGGCGGGGAAATAGAATTCGGTGCGAAGCAACAACACGCCGATCAGCGTGATGAAGACAACCAGTGTCCCGAGGATCTCGCTCGGCCTCCGAAAGCCGACAGTCGGAACAGCCGGATACGACACGTTGCTGATCATGAGAAACGCCAGCACGAGCATCAGGCCTCGAAGTCCCGCTGGCCAGTTCAAGTCGCCGATGATCGTCGTGTTATAGAGGGAGGTCTGACTGAACCAGAAGTATGTCGCCAGCGTCATTCCGGCGGCCGGGCTCGGGAGCCCGTGAAAATATTTCTTTGCTCGCCCAGCCTGCTCGACGTTGAACCGCGCCAGGCGAATCACCGCGCACGCGACGAACAGAAACGCGAAAATCCAGTCCCACCCATTTCGGTTGAGAACGGCGAAGTACATGATGAGGGCGGGAGCCAATCCGAACGAGATGGCATCGACAAGTGAATCGAGCTCGGAGCCAAACCGCGACCCCGTTCCGGTTGCCCGCGCAATCCGGCCGTCCAGCGCGTCGCAGATCCCCGCGGCAACTACGCACCGCGCTGCGGTATCGAACTCACTACGCGATGCCGCGACAATGGCAAACACCCCGAAGAAGAGACTCGCCAGCGTCGCTCCATTCGGGAGGATGACGACCGCTCTTCTCGGTCGATCAGTTTCCGCACGGGCGTGATGACGTCGTGAGTGATCGGGGGAAGCCATCAATGCGGGAGCTCCCCAAGCACAGTCACGCCGGCAGTCGTCGCGTCGCCGAGCTTCGCTCGAATGATGGAGTTGACGGGTAGAAAGAGATCGACTCGGGAGCCGAAGCGAATGATTCCCATTCTCTCGCCCTGTTTCACGCGCTCGCCGAGTTTACTGTACGTGACAATGCGGCGCGCTATGAGTCCAGCGATCTGCCGCACCAGCACCCGACGAGTGGTACCGACTCGGGCTGTTCGATCCGAGTCCGCGGGAAGCGTTTCGATTCCGACCGACATTTGCTCGTTCTCGAGGCTCGATTTTTCAGCCGAGGCATTGAAGAACTTGCCTTTGTTGTAGTGGATATAGGTGACGATGCCTTCGACTGGGTACCGGTTCACGTGCACGTTGAAGACGTTCATGAAAATCGAGAGGCGGATCGCTCGTCCCTTCATGAAGCTTGGTTCGTCCACTTCGGTGATCATGATGAGCTTGCCATCAGCTGGAGCTAAGACGAGAGACGGTCCACGATCTCCAAGTCGCTCCGGGTCGCGGAAGAAGTACGCCACCCATAGGGCCAGAAGCAGAAGGACAAAGGCTGCCAGCCACAATCCCCACGAGCGGCGCGTCACGGCGAGCCCGAATCCTCCCGCTGCGACGGCGGCGGCGATCGCTATGAAAAGCAGACCTTCGCGCGCGAAGTTCAATGTGATGCGTCAGTGTTGAGCGAGCGGCCGGTGAGGCGACGATAGATGTCGAGGTAACGTTCGCTCGTCGCGTCGATCACTTCTTTCGGCAACCGCGGTGGTGGATAATTCCCGTCCCATCTCCCGGCGCGCTTCTCCGCGTCGAGATAGTCGCGAAGAGGCTGCTTGTCGAAGCTGGGCTGGCCATGCCCTGGCTCATAGCGATCGGCCGGCCAGAATCGCGAGCTGTCGGGGGTGAGCACCTCATCCACCAATATAACAACACTTCCGGGTTCGGCGGTGTCCTCTGGCACCTTCACACGCGACTCTCTCACTCGACCGAATTCGAACTTGGTATCGGCGATGATGATTCCGCGCTCTGCAGCGATGGCACGCCCCGCTTCGTAGATCTCGCGCGACAACCGTTCCAGCTCGCCAGCCCATCGATCACCGATGAGTGAGCGCATCCGATCGACAGTGATGTTCTCGTCGTGACCTTCCTCCGCTTTGGTTGCCGGGCTGAACAGAGGCGGATCGAGCCGGGCGGATTCGCGAAGGCCTTTCGGAAGAGGCTCGCCCGCCAGAGTCCCATGATCGCGATACTCCTTCCACGCCGAGCCCGACAGGTACCCGCGTACGACACACTCGATCGGGAAAACTGTCGACCGCTTGCACAGCATCGCGCGGCCGGCGAGCTCCCGCTCGTGACCCTGAAGCTGCGGGACCTCGCGCACGATTTCGGACGTGTCCGCCGACAACATGTGATGCTCGACTCTGAGGGCGAGCTGCCTCAGCCACCAGGCCGTGATTTGCGTCAGGACCGCGCCCTTGTGCGGGATTGTCTCCGCCATCACGACGTCGAATGCGCTGACACGGTCCGTCGCGACGATCAGCAGCCTCTCGCCATCCACCAGGTACACATCGCGCACCTTCCCGCGTCTGAACGGCGTGAGCGGGAGCGCGCTCGCCTCCATGAGCATCAGACGCGGAGCTCCTCGGCGCGCTCGGATCTCGCAGTGTCACCTGCGAACAACGGCGTGATCACGTCGCGCAAGAACTCGTCAACCTGTTCAGGCGCGCGGCCCACGAAACGCTTCGGATCGATGGCCCCCTCGAGATCCTTCATCTTCACACCGAATGACTTGTCTCGGCCGAGCCGCTCGAGCAGATCGTTTGCATCCCCGCCGTTCTTGAGGGCGCGCGCGGCTTCAATGCTGTGTTTTCTGATCGTCTCGTGCGCGACCTGTCTGTCGCCGCCCGCCCGAACCGCGCGAACTATCAACTCCTCCGTCGCCATGAACGGTAGCTCCGCCGCGACGCGACGCTCGATCACCGGCGGGTGAACCTCCAAGCCGCTCGAGACGTTTGCCATCAACAACAGGATCGCATCCGTGGCGAGGAACATCTCCGGTATCACGAGACGACGGTTCGCGCTGTCGTCCAGCGTCCTCTCGAAGTACTGGACAGCGTGGGTCTGATTCGCGTTGCCCTCGAGCGAGTTCACAAATCGGGCGAGAGAAGCGATACGCTCGGAGCGCATCGGGTTCCGTTTGTACGCCATCGCTGATGACCCGACCTGCTCGGGCTCGAACGGTTCCTCCATTTCGCCAAACGATTGCAGCATTCGAATGTCGCCGCTGAATTTGGCCGCGCTGGCGGCGAGTCCAGCGACCGCCGACAAAACGAAAGCGTCAAGCTTGCGAGTGTACGTCTGTCCGGTGACGGGAAGGGGCGCAGCAAAGGACATCTTCTCGGTGACGAGTCTGTCGAGACGGCGTACTTTCTCATGATCCCCGTCGAAAAGCTCGAGAAACGTCGCCTGGGTCCCGGTCGTGCCTTTCACGCCGCGGAAGGGAAGCGTTCTTCGGCGGTAATCGATGTCCTCAATGTCCAGCACCAGATCCTGCATCCAGAGGGTGGCTCTTTTTCCCACGGTCGTTAGCTGCGCGGGCTGAAGGTGCGTGTACCCGAGCGTCGGCTGGTCGCGCCACTGCTCGGCGAACGCCGCAAGAGAGCGAAGCACATCGAGCGAGCGGCCGCGGAGCAGGTCCAGCCCGCGACGCATCAGAATGAGGTCCGCGTTGTCGGTGACGTATGCGCTGGTCGCGCCCAGATGGATGAACGGCTTCGCCTTCGGCGCGACATCTCCGAAGGCGTGCACGTGGGCCATCACGTCGTGTCGGAAGCGCTTCTCGTACTTTGCGACAGCGTCAAAGTCGATGTTGTCGAGGTTCGCGCGCATCTGGCGAATCGCTTCTTCCGGGATCTTGGCGCCGAGCTCGTGCTCGGCCTCGGCCAGTGCGAGCCACAGGCGACGCCACAGGCCATAGCGTGTTGCCGGCGACCATAGCTCCAGCATCGCCGCCGATGCGTAACGCTCCGCGAGCGGTGAGCTATAGCGGTCCGTCACCATTACTGCAGGCTGAATTCTGTGGCATAGATCTGCCCGCCGCGCTCGAAGTACATCCGGATGCCGCCGCGCCCGTAAGTCGTGAGAATCCTGTTCACAGCATCCGCGTCAGGAATCGGCGTGCGATTGATTTGAACGATGACATCGCCCGCCTGAATACCGAGCTGCTGCTGAACCCTGTCGCTGACGCGATTTACGAGCGCACCCTGCCTGCTCTGGATCTGGTACTGCGCGCGTATTGGAGGCGTGACGGAAATGAGCTCGATCTCGCGGAGGACGGTGACCCGCGGCGCATTCAGATCGGGGAGATCCACGACCTGGACACTGACAGGCATCTGCTTGCCTCCGCGGTTGACTACGATCGAGTCACTCTCACCCACACGCAACTCCAGAAGCTCGGCGTACCAATCATAGGCATTGTGGAGCACTCTGCTGCGCGAGCGGGTGATGACATCACCGGGACGGATGCCGGCGCGCGCCGCGGGTGATCCGGGAACGACTGACGCGACGACGACACCGGTGTTGCCGGCGGCACCCGGTGTGCGCGACAGTGCCGGCTGGATTCCGATCCATGGTCGCCTCACAACCCCGTGAGCCAGAAGGTCGTCCACCACCCTGCGAACACGGTTTATCGGAATCGCGAACCCGATTCCTACAGACCCGCCGTTCGGCGAAAAGATAGAGCTGTTGACCCCGATTACTTCGCCAGCGGCGTTCACCAATGGTCCGCCAGAATTTCCGGGGTTGATCGACGCGTCCGTCTGGATCATGTCGACGTACACGCCCGCGCCTTCACTGGGTGTGGCGAGGTTCCGCCCCGTGCCGCTCACGACGCCGGCGGTGACGCTCGGCTCCGAGTTGGCGAGGATGAAGCCGTACGGATTGCCGATCGCGATTGCCCACTCGCCGATCAATAGGTCGCTCGACGAGCCGAGCGGGGCGACTGGAAGGTTTTTCGCATCGATCTTGATGACCGCGAGGTCGTTCGCTTCGTCGCTACCGATCAGGCGCGCGGGATAGGTCTTACCGTCTCGCATTGCCACCTGAATGCGCGTCGCGCCGGCAATTACGTGCGCATTGGTCACGATGGCGCCGTCCGCGCGGATTATGAATCCAGAGCCCAGCCCCGCGGCGGATCGCTGGCC
>CATPBD010000195.1 GCA_955652265.1 uncultured Gemmatimonadaceae bacterium
GTGCGGTATCCCCAGCCCTCGACGTTTCGATAGGTACAGTAGACGCACTTGTACACGCAGCCACGTTTGGTCTGGATCGGAATCGTGGCGCCGTGACGCTGATAACGGGCGAGATCGATCCAGCGGTGCAAACGTGGTTGGGGGAGCGAATCCAGATCCGCATCTTCTCCGGGCGGCGTGAACGCCACTGTCCCGTTGCGATCCCGTACGAGCCCAGGCAATGATTCGATAGGCGCCCCGGAAGACAGCGCGTCTACGAGTGCGACGCTCGCGCGCTCCCCATCGCCGGCAACGGCGTAATCGACGGCGAGGTCGCGGAAAAGTGCTTCTGGCGCAACTCCAAACGCCGCCCCGCCAGCGATGACTTTTGCGTCCGGAGCCGCCTGCCGGAGCGCGTACAGCACGCTCCGTGCTTCCGGGGTGTAGTGACGCAGCGCAATCGCGTCGCTGTTGTCGATGTTCCGGACGGAAACGCCAACGATGTCAGGCTTGAATTCCGCCGCGGCCCTGCGAGCTGATGCCACTGGGTCGGACGCGAAACACAGGTCGAGAAAGCGCACATGGTGTCCCGCGGCGTCGAGCGCAGAAGCAACGCACGCGAGACCATTCGGCACCACCGGATACGGCTGTCGCTCGCGATTGGTGCTCACGAGGAGCACCCGCGTTGCGCTGCTTTGGTTCCGGCTAGTCGTGCCTTGCATATCCTTCATTTGCACCGCGTGCGCTCGGTCGATTACGATAGAAGTAAAGTTACCAGCGCACCCACACCCGAGCAGACTGCGTTCACTGCATCGTTGTCGAAACCGCGGATTCCGCCAGTGCGCCGAGTCGGGTTTCCGCAGTTGTGCACTGGTCGCTCCGTGGACTTCGAGCATACGTCGCACCAGCGCCGAGTTTGCAGGGTGGCCCCGAGGAGGGAATCTGCCACTGCGCCGGCCAGCCCTCCCAGTACCACAGCGGTGAATGGAACGGGCCACCGCGCGAGCGCCGCTCCTGCCGCGATGAACAGCGCGCCGCCAACGCTCGCGAGCGTTCCGATCAGGCTCACGCCGCCGGACGTGCCAGCGGGAACTGTCCGGCCGGAAACGATCGAGACAGGATTGCGGCCAATCAGTGTACCGATCTCAGTCGCCCACGTGTCCGCGGCTGACGCCGCTAACGCTCCAATTCCGACGGCATACCAGGCGCGCGTATGCGAGAGCAAGTACGCGAGCGCCGCCAGGGCATATACGCCGCCATTGGCTAGAACTTGCTTTGCGTCCCGGCGATCGCCCTTCTCGACGACGGCGCCAACCAGCTCGGCCTTCCTCCTCTCACCAAGCTTAGAGAGTGAGCTCGCGACAACGAAGTACGCGCCGAGCAATATCCCCCAGCTCCATCCCGCAGCGAGGGCGATCGTTCCGACAGCTGTGCCGGCGAACGCACCACTCGTCGAAAGAGCGCGCATCCGACGCGCCACGAATGCGACCATGCCGGCGCCGATAACGCCGGCAATAAGCCGCGCGAGCAATTCCGTCAGCTCTTATTACCTCGTTCCCGAACCAAATCCGAGATGTGTGAGCGCTTCCCTGCTTGAAGGCTATTCGAGCGGCGGTTAGCTTGCGCTCTCCGCCTTCCAACTAAATGCCCGGCACCGTAAACGCCATAGTCCCGCTCAGTCTCCTCGAAGCAGTTCGCTCGGTCGACATTCCAGAAGGAGAAGACGTCGACGTCGAATATGTGCAGGAGCATCGCAACAAGCGACTTGGACTGAGCGACACGGTCATCGCGCAGATTCGGCGCTACAAGGACGCGATGAAGCACAATCAGTCGATTCCTCTTCACGAGGCAGGTGGGATCGCGCGTCTCATCGGCCGGCGCCCTGACGCGGAGAGCATCTTCATCCGCGCGGGCAATATCGTGGCGAATCGGATGTACCAGCTGATCTCCTCTACAAGGCGGCAGATCATTCACCTGCTACCCGGCTTTCTGGCCCGGCCCCTCGCTTTCCGGCAGGTGAAAAGAGCGGGAGAGAAGTACCTTGGAGCATCGGTGCGCCGCGTCGGCGCTTCCATCGTTCTTGGCGTCAAGGAATCGGTGACGTTTGAGACGGCGCCCAAAGGCATCGGCTGCCTGTACTACGAATCCGCGCTCCGTGAGATGCTCAAGCTGCTGGTCAATGGCGGCGGGATGATCGACCACGTCCACTGCCGTGAGAGGGGCGAGGACTTCTGCGAGTGGCGCGCAGACTGGCGCGCCGTCAAGGCATCGCAGTAGCCGCTCGCCGTGCTGCAGCCTGAATCCCTGCCCGCCCTCCAGTCTGCCCTCGCGCGTGCCGGACTCGATGGCTGGCTGCTCTACGATTTTCACGGGCTTAACCCCGTGGCCGTGGGAATGCTGGAGCTGCCCGGCATGACGACGCGTCGTTTCTTCGTCTACATCCCACGCAAAGGTTCGCCGGTTGCTATCACCCATGCGATCGAGCAGGGCCCGTGGACCGGATGGCCGTCGAATTGGACGAAAGAGAAGTACAGCAGTTGGCGCGTCCTGGAGTCGCTGCTCTGCAGCTTGGTCAATGGAAAGCGCGTTGCGATGGAGTATTCGCCCGGCGACGCGGTCCCCTATCTCGACCGCGTCCCCGCCGGAGTTATCGAGATGGTCCGAAGCGCCGGAGCGACGGTTGTCTCTTCAGCGGAACTGGTCTCCACGTTTTACGCCGTGTGGAGCGACAGCCAGCGCGCATCGCACGAGCGTGCTTCGCGCGCCGTCTCGACAATCGGGCAACAGGCGATCCGACTCGCCGGCAGTCGCGCGGATAGCGCGTCGCCGTTGACAGAATACGCGCTCCAGACCTGGATCAAGGAGAGGTTCGAAGCGGGCGGGCTCGAGACCGACCACGGCCCGATCGTAGCGATCGGTCCGAATGCCGCCAATCCACATTACGAGCCAACCGCCAAAAACTTCGCGACGATCAATCGTGGCGACATCCTTCTCGTCGACCTGTGGGCGCGCGAAAAAAATGGAGTCTTCGCGGATCAAACCTGGATGGGCTCCCTAGGCGCGCCGAGTGAGCGCGACAGCGGAATTTGGAAGGCAGTGATGGATGCGCGGGATGCGGCAATCTCGCTGTTGCGGGAGCGCATCAAGGCGCATGAGGCGGTTCGAGGCGGAGAGGTGGACGACGCCGCCCGGGCCGTGATAACCAGACGCGGTTACGGTGACAACTTCATCCACCGCACCGAGCATTCGATCGATCCACGCGACCTCCATGGATCGGGACCGCACATCGACAATCTCGAGACGAGGGAAGAGCGTGAGCTCATTCCAGGCGTCGGATTTTCCATCGAGCCGGGGATTTATCTCCCCGGAGATGTCGGGATGCGGAGCGAGGTGAACGCCTTCATGGGCGCGGACGGGCTACTCATCACTCCGTCCGACTATCAAAAAGAGTTGCTGGTTGTTTAGCGGCCGCCGGAGTTCTGAGGATTGATGAGGTCCCAGACCGCCTGATCTTCCAGCCCAAGCCGCCACAGCGCGAAGGTTCTCACTCCCAGTTGTCTGGCGTCGCGAATGAGAGTCTCGAGAAGCACGCGGTCGCTAACCCACAGCTCCCATCCCTCGGGTGACGTAGCGTGTAGCGTCTCCGACGCGGGGTCCCGAATGAGCGGAGTATTTGTCATGGTGGTCAGGCGCCGTGCGTCGTCGAAGCTGATCACTTCGGTCTCGGCGGCTTTTCGCCAGCGGTACCCGTACAGGGGAAACGCCGCCACAATTTTCGCGGCGCCAACTTCCGCCACCCGCGTGCCCAGATTTCGAGTGACCCAGTCGGGCGAGGCAATCGGGCCGGGCGGTGAACCGCTCCAATGCTGGTCGTACAGCATTGCCATGATGAGATCAGCGGACTGGAGAAGAAGCGCAGCGGGGTAGGCAGCCGTGTCCCCGGCGGGAACCGCTATGACTACGGTGTGAACCCCGTGTGCGCGGACCGAGTCTGCGACTGCTCGCGTAACCGCGAGCAACGGATCGAGGTCGCGCGGGGTCATGCCTTCAAAGTCGATAACGACGCCCCGGTAAGCGGTTGAATCGATCAATGCCGCTATCGCGCCTGCCGTAATTCCCGCTGCCTGCGGGCTTCCGCCCAGTCCGCGAATGATCTCCGGGTGAAAACGACTCCCGTTGTACGATGTGATCAGCGCCATCGTGCGTGGTGCGACCCGTAAATCCGTCCGGAACGTATCCGGATACACTTGCGCCGGAAGAAAGCTCGTGGTGTCGAGCGCGATCCATCCGGTGATGATTAGCGCGAGCGCAGCTCCGTGCCGCTGGACCGAAACATCGCTCCGCTTGTCCCACGGTCCGGTGAAACCCCAATAGTCGACCGGGCCTGTCGGCTCCGAGGGGAGATGCGCGCACGCCGCGGCCAGGACGAGCATCGCAGGCCGAAGCCATTTGCCGCGATTCATGCGCGCTGTCCTTGTGTGGACGCGTCCGGGAGAACAAACTCCGCCGCCATGAAACATCTCTCAACCTACTTTGCCCTGGCTGCGCTCGCACCAGTGGTTCTCCCAGCGCAGACGCCCGCTGATCTCGTTCTCACGAACGGCCGTATCTACACGGTAGACAATGCGCGTCCCGTGATTTCCGCGCTCGCGGTCCGCGGCGGTCGCGTCCTTTTCGTCGGATCCGATGCCGAAGCCAAAGTGCTCGCGGGTCCGTCCGCGAGTGTCATCGACCTGCACGGCGCGACCGTCGTTCCCGGGATTGTCGATGCGCACGCGCACCTCGTCGGCCTCGGAAATATGCTTCGCCAGGTCAATGTCGCGGGGTCGACGTCGTACCGGGACGTGATCGACCGCGTCAGGGCGTGGGCGAAAGATGTACAGCCGGGTGAATGGATTCTCGGACGTGGCTGGGACCAGAACCGCTGGGTCGACAAGGAATTCCCCACCCACGAGGCGCTCTCTCTCGCCTTTCCAAACAATCCGCTAATGCTCGAGAGAATCGATGGCCACGCTCTGCTCGCTAACGCCAAGGCAATGGAGCTCGCGCACATTACGCCCGCTACCGCGGAGCCATCGGGCGGCCGGATCGTGAAGCTTGCCTCGGGCGCGCCGTCGGGCGTGTTCATCGACAACGCGAAGAGCCTGATCGATCGCGCGATACCTGCCCCGACCCGCGCCCAGACGCGCAAGGCGATCCTCGCCGCGATCAGCGAATGCAATCGGTGGGGACTCACGGGAATCCACGATCCTGGTGAGAACGCGGAGACGATCGGGATCTACGAAGAGCTGGCGAAGGCAGGGGACTACAACCTTCGCAACTACGTTATGATCAGCGACCCCGGAGAGCCGAGTTCTCCCGCGGCGCTCAACAATCCCTATCTGCGGCGGGGGCCGCAGAGCGCGCTATACGATGGCCACCTATGGATTCGCGCCATAAAGCTCTATGCCGACGGCGCGCTCGGATCTCGCGGGGCGGCGCTCCTTGCGCCGTACAGGGACGACCCGACCAACGCGGGCTTGCTGGTTTCGCAGCCTGCGCACATCCGGGCATGGGCTGAGACAGGGCTGCGTCGCGGATTCCAGGTAAACGTCCACGCCATTGGAGATCGCGGCAACCGGATCGCTCTCGACGCGTTCGACTCCGCATTGAGAACTGTGCCGACGGCTGATCACCGATTCCGAATCGAGCACGCTCAGGTGTTGAGCCCACAGGATATCCCCCGATTCGCCCAACTCGGCGTCATTCCTTCGATGCAGGCGACCCACCAGACGAGCGACATGCGCTGGGCGGAGGCGAGAATAGGCCCTGAGCGGGTCCGCGGCGCGTACGCATGGCGCTCGCTGCTCAACACGGGTGTGGTTATTCCGAACGGGACGGATTTCCCGGTTGAAGAGGTGAATCCGCTGCTCACCTTTCACGCAGCTGTCACCCGGCAAGATCCAACGAACTGGCCGCCGGGCGGCTGGTATCCCGAACAGAAGATGACGCGTGAAGAAGCTCTTCAGTCGATGACGATCTGGCCGGCCTACGCCGCGTTTCAGGAATCGATGCTTGGCTCCCTCAGCCCCGGAAAGTACGCTGATTTCGTCGTACTCGACCGCGATATCATGCGCGTGCCGGACACCGAGATCCTCGGCGCACGAGTACTTTCAACTTGGATCGGAGGAAAGCGCGTGTATGAAGCGAAGTAGCGCGGCACATCGCTTGCCCTTCCATTGAACGAACTTCACTTCGGCTCGCCACCAATGCTCCGCCGGTTTTTCGGCTTTCCAATAGTTCTGATCGTCGCGCTCGGCTGCTCGCACGACGACACCGCCTCCGCTCATACGAGGAACCTCTCGAGCTTTCCAGATGACGGGGTTGCCCCCCGTCCGTCCGTTGTCGTGCCTTCGTCCCTGCCGTATCGAGTCGTGCCTGTCGGTGTCGGGGGCACGGTCACCGGCACCGTCGACTTCGAGGGAACCGTGCCCGTCGTAGCCGCCATTCACCCGACGATGGACCAGAACGCCTGCGGAAACACGATTGTTCAGAAAAACGTTGCCCTCGCTGGAACGCGCGTCGGAAGTGCCGTGGTGTGGCTTACCGACATCCGGAGCGGGAAGGGATTCCCGCTCGAGCGCCGCTTCGACCTGACGAACAACAACTGCAAGCTCGACCCGTTTGTGCTGGTGATCTCAACCAACAGCACCGTTAATGTCGGCAACGATGATCGGGTGTTGCAAACCAACAAGTTCATAAACGTGGGCACCGGAAAGATCGTCGCCTTGGCGCCGTTCAACGACGATGGGGAGGTTGTACCGGTTGATCGGTTCAAGGAGCCAGCCGAGATCGAGGTGGTGTCAGAGCAACACCCGTGGTCGCACGCATGGATTGCCGTGCTGGACCATCCCTATTTTGCGCTAACTTCCGCGTCCGGCACGTTCAGCATTAATGGAATTCCCGCGGGTAGGTATCGCGTCCGCGCGTGGCATCCCGGGTTGGGGTTCGCCGACGATAGCGTGACAGTGGTTGCGGGGATGCAAACGAGCGTGGCCTTCCGAATTCGACCAACAGCTGCGAACGGTCCCGCCGTTCCCACGCAGCCGTCTCCGGAATCGGTCCGGGCAGCTGCTTCCAGCACGCCCGCAGTGCCGATCCTTCCTACAGCGTCGAGCACTCCCCCTTCATCGAGCACCCCAATCGGTCCGCCGCCGCCAAGATAGGCGAATAGTAGCAGTAGCTGCCGCTCGGGCTGGCATCGAGGGCGAAAAGGCTTGAACACAGATGCTTCGGATTCTGGCGGATGCTCCGGATCGCTCCGAGTACTGGTAAGGCTCCTACTGGCGGCCCGGGATTTTTTTCTAAGGCATATTAGAATTGGCACTCGTTCTGGCTCAGGATTTTTTTGTTGCTGGTATGGCTTACTCCCTAATCGCCGGCGGGTGTCAGAGGCGACGAGCGCTGGCTGAAAAGACGGACGTACCGACTTCCTAGAAAATCGCTCGCTCGTTGCCATGTTCTTGGGGGCAGTTCGTGGACACCGAGGAGGATACGGTATGCAGCCACTCGTTGCGGGTGTGGATTGCCACGCGGAGAGTCACACGGTTGTGGTGGTGGATGGTCTCGGGCGCACCGTCGGGGAGCTCGTCGTGCGTACGGAGGCCACGGCCTTTGTCGCCGCGCGGGAAGAAGTCGAGCAGTGGGCTGCCGCGCATGACGCGGGCGCGGTCGTGTGGGGACTCGAGAGCACCGGCTCGTATGGCCGCGGCTTTGCGGAGTTTCTGGTCGCCTCGGGAGATGTCGTCTACGAAGTGCCGCCCCGCCTGGGCCACGCCGAGCGCAAGCGCGCCCGACGGCTCGGCAAATCGGATGCGCTCGACGCGCATGCGATTGCGACGGTGGTGCTCCGCGAGGGCGCACGTCTGACGCGGTTTTATGGAGAGCGGATGGAGGAAGAGCTCAGGCTCTATTATGATCATCGGGATCGCCTGGTGCGGGAGCGGACGGCCCTCATCAACCGGGTGCGGCATGCGGCGCGCCGCTTGGGGA
>CATPBD010000196.1 GCA_955652265.1 uncultured Gemmatimonadaceae bacterium
GACTTAAGCCGCTGGTGATTGAATCGCAAGTGGCGGTGAGCACCATTGCCGCGTATCCGGCATACGTGCGCTTTTTCTCGACTGCCGAGAAGCTGGCAATCGGCGAGTTGCCGTTCGTCATCGCGACGGAAAAGCCGAGCCGGCGGGATGCGCTCGCGTATTATCGCGCGGCAGTGCTCCATTTCGCGGTTCCATTGCGACAGCGCGAACGCGTGACCGCGATAGAGCGCCGACCGGGAGACGCAGGGTTTGTAGTCCGCTCTCTCACGCAGGGTGGTGAAGAGCGCCGAGCCACGGCGCGCGCAGTAGTGGTTGCGACCGGATATTTCGGATCACCGAATCGCATCGGCGTACCCGGTGAAGATCTGCCGCACGTATCGCACGTCTATCACGAGGGTCACGAGGCTTTTCTTCAGGATGCGGTCGTCGTAGGCGGTGGCAATTCCGCGGCGGAGGCCGCGCTCGACTTGTGGCGGTCTGGGGCGCGGGTGACACTCGTCCACTTCGGTCCGACGTTCGACAAGAAGATCAAGCCGTGGGTGCTCCCTGATTTCACCAATCGCGTCAAAGAGGGAGTCATCCGCGCGCGATGGGACGCGCGTGTCGTGGCTATCGAGCCAGAACACATGGTCATGCGGACGCCAAACGGCGAGGAGCGGCTGAAGGCCGACAGGGTTTATCTCATGACAGGGTTTGCGCCCAGTCTCGACCTCTTACGCGACAGCGGTGTTGCGATAGATCCCGTGACAGGCATCCCCGCCCACAACCCGGAATCTCTCGAAACGTCGGTCCCGGGTTTGTACATCGCGGGTGTGGTAGTCGCCGGCTACGACGCGAACAAGGTGTTCATCGAGAATGGACGCTATCACGGAGATCGCATCGTTGCGCACCTACTCGGTAAGCGCGCGCCAACGGAGCCGAAGCTGAGCGCGGAGCTCGATACTTAGAGGCATGAGGAGTGCGCGGCGACTCCCGCCTCGTACCTCGTGCCTGCTAGCTTTCCCCGATGCCAAACCACCCCGACGTAATGGAAAAGCTCGTGTCGCTCGCCAAGCGACGCGGGTTCATCTTCCAATCCTCTGAGATCTACGGCGGCACCGGGTCCGTCTGGGATTACGGCCCGCTCGGCGTGGAGCTGAAAAAGAATCTCAAGGATCGGTGGTGGCACGCGATGGTCCGCGCCAGGAACGACATCGAAGGCCTGGACGCCGCGATACTCATGCATCCAAGAGTCTGGGAGGCAAGCGGACATGTCAGCGGCTTCGTCGATCCGCTCGTCGACTGCCGGAATTGCAAGAAACGATTTCGGGCCGACGATCCCCGCATCAAGGGGACACCCGGAACGCCCGATGCGCAGTGCCCCGCGTGCGGTATGAAGGGCACGCTCAGCGAGGCGCGCCTATTCAACCTGATGTTCAAGACGTTCATGGGTCCGGTGGAAGACTCGGCGTCGGTGGTCTACCTGCGGCCCGAGACCGCGCAGGGCATCTACGTCAACTTTCTCAACGTGCAGCAATCGACGCGGCAGAAGGTCCCGTTCGGAATCGCACAGATAGGGAAGGCGTTTCGCAACGAGATCACGCCGGGCAACTTCATTTTTCGCACCCGGGAGTTCGAGCAGATGGAGATGCAGTTTTTCGTCGAGCCCGGCACCGATATGAAATGGTTCGAATACTGGAAACAGCAGCGGATGGATTGGCACCGCGGGCTTGGCCTCGCTGAAAGCAGGCTGCAGTTCCACGAGCACACGAAGGAAGAGCTGGCGCACTACGCGCGTGCGGCGTTTGACATTCAGTTCGATTTCGGCGGAACGCTGGGCTTCCAGGAGATCGAGGGCGTGCACAATCGCGGCGACTTCGACCTCTCGCAGCACCAGCAGTACTCGGGCAAGAAGCTCGAGTACTTCGATCAGCCGAACAACAACCGATTTCTCCCCTATGTGGTCGAGACATCTGTGGGCGCCGACAGGACGGCTCTCGCCGTGCTGGTGAACGGCTACCGTGACGAGGCCGTCGAAGGAGAGGAGGAGGGAAGAACCGTATTGGGGCTACACCCATCGATCGCTCCGATCAAGGCGGGAGTCTTTCCGCTGGTGAAAAAAGATGGAATGCCCGAGATGGCGCACCGGATCGCGGACGATCTAAGAGACTCATTCCCGGTGTTCTACGACGACAGCGGAGCGATTGGCAGGCGCTATCGCCGGCAGGACGAAGTGGGAACGCCGTTCGGAATTACGGTCGATGGTGAATCGCTCACGGATGGAACGGTGACGGTGCGAGACCGTGACACGCTCAAACAGGAGCGGGTCGACGCGACCACGCTGAGGGACTATCTAAGCGCGAAGCTCTCGTCGTGAGGGCATTGTCCCTTCAGCGCCTGCGAGCTGAAGGCCAGGCGTTCATGGAAGCGATCTCGCGCGAAGGTTATCTAGCGCTCGCCGGACACAAAAAGGCGGCGGAGTTTCAGCGAGTCTACAAGCAATACGAAGGAATTCTGGGAGCGGAAGCGCTCGAGCTGGCGCTCGAAATGTTCCGTTCCGCCGACGAGCAGAGCGACGACAAGCGATCCGCGCGGTGGCTCCTGGAGTGGGAAATCGAGTCTCAGGCATCCAGGCCATTGGCGGCATTGGATGAGCGCGAGATCGCTTGGGAGAACGCTGCCGTCGTCCATTCGCCGGACGGACGCGTCATTCAGTACCAGGCGGCGCCAATCGAGATCGCGAACACGCGCGACCGGAAGCTCCGTCTCGCGCTCGATGCGGCGCGGGTGGAGCTGGTCGAGAAGGAGCACGCGCCGATTCGCCGGGAGCGCTTGCATAGAGAGAAGGAGTACATCGAATCCCTCGGCGTAGCCGACGATTACAACAGCTCCTTCGAGGCGGTGACTGGAATCTCGCTCGCCACGCTTGCAGACAGCTGCGAGAGGTTCTTGCGTGACAGCCAGTCGATGTGGGACGACACCCTACCGCGAGTTCTGAAGAAGTCGCTGGGCATAAAATCGTCCCAGGCGAAGCGCTCAGACGCGATGGCCATCTTCAGGGCGTCCCAATACGACGACGCGTTTCCGGGCAACCAGATGGAGTCGGTGATTCGTCGGCACGTCTCCGAGATGGGCATCGATCCGGCGGCCAAGGGCCGGATCATTTTCGACGTGGGCGATCGGGAGGGCAAGCGATCGCGCGCATTCTGCTCGCCCGTCCGCGTTCCTGAGGAAGTCTACCTCGTGCTGCGTCCACACGGCGGGCAAAGCGACTACACCACCTTTCTCCACGAGCTCGGCCACGCGCTTCACTTCGCCTATGCCGAAGGGGATTTACCGTTCGAGTTCCGGTGGCTCGGCGACAACTCGGTGACGGAGTCATACGCGATGCTCTTCGATCACCGAATGCAGGACAGAGGATGGCTATTGCGCTACGCGCAGTTAGGCACGAACAGAGTGGCGGAATTTCTGCGCGCCGCGGGCTTCGAGGAGTTGCACTTCCTCCGTCGGTACTGCGCCAAGTTTCTGTATGAACGAGCGTTGTACAGCGGAGAGGTGCCATGGGAGCAGCTTCCTGATCTCTACGTTTCGCTGCTGAGCAACGCAACCGGGTTCGAATACGACGCCGCCGATGCGTTCGTGGATGTCGACCCGAGATTTTATTCAGCGCGGTATCTGCGCGCGTGGCAGCTGCAGTCCGTGCTTAACGAGCAGCTGACGGCGCGATTCGACATCGACTGGTTCAGGAACCCTGGGACGGGGCCGTGGCTCGTCAGCGAGCTGTTCTCACACGGCCAGCGCGATACGGCCGAAGAGATCTCCGCGCGGGTGGGCGGTGGCTCTCTTTCATTTAAGCCGCTGGTTCGCAAGATCGAGGCGCTGCTGGAGGCGTGACCGGCACTGCGTGATTGCGGTCCGCATTGCCTGCAGATCTTTGTATGGGTCGAGGCGGGGTGTCCTCTTCGGCGACGACGGGCGCTTCCCTGCCCGCAAGCGGGCACCCGGAGCCCCTAACAGCGCTCCTTCGCTCTGCTCAGTCGCGGATCTCCTCGGGCGCGCCCTTGGACGTCGCCTGCGAGGACACCCCGCCTCTCCCTGCAGAGATTTTTGAACGGCACCCCGGTCAACCTCCTCGTTCCATTCTCGTTGGCGCCTAGGAACCGATGCGTGCGCTCGGGCCAAGAGACTAGCGCCATCGTGCACACGGGCGTCGTTACGGAACGCTGAAAGCAGTCGCGCTCCGCGCGACTCTGCCTCGCAAGCGAGCGCATCCCGCCGAGTTCAGAGGCGAACTCCGAACGCGCGATGGCATTCCTAAGATGCCCGACTGACCTTCGCAGCGATGCAGATAAACCAGCGCGCTAACGCCAGTTCAGCTCGTCAGCGATGCGCGAGCCGTCGTGCGTTGGCTTGTCGCTCGTTCTGGGGTGGTCTAGATTGCACGGACTCGCTCAAACCATTCACTCGTCATCGATGTCACAGCGCGATCGCTCCCTTCAGAAGACCACCACTGCACTTACTCCAGCCGAGGCCCTGGCGGCCGCGAAGATTTTTTTCTCGCGGCAGAACGGCATCTACGCCGCATTCCCCGAGCAGGAGAGTGCAACACACATCACCTTGCGCGGGCAGGGCGGAGAAGAGGTAGTGATCGCGGCCTTTCCCGATGCGGGTGGGACGAAGGTGACCGGATCCACCTATCTGTTCGATCAGCAGGTCGCCCGATTTCTGTCGACGCTGGCGCCGCTTCCGCTGGAAGTGGTCGACGCCGGCGACCGATGACTGTGCCGAGCTCATTCGTCAACAGCCTTCGGACTCGTGGCGAGGCGTTCAAGCTAGGATCCCCCTCCGACAAAGCTCTTCGCCTCAGAGCCCAGGTGCTCGAGGCCTGGGATGCGATTCGGATCGATGCGAATCCGTCGGCTTCGGTGAGGAGTCTGAAACAACTCGCTCTGCAGGAGCTATATCCCGACGTGAGGCACGATGACGAGTACGTCGTCAAGCTCAACGGCTTCGAGATCCTCGACGAAGACGCTCCGATCTCGTCGACTCCCGCAAGAAACGGGTCTACCTTCCTCATCACCGACCGCCGCCGGCGACCGGTAGAATAGCGTCCGACGGTCCATGCGGGCCGCGTTCATCTCCAACAGCGATTGCGGCAGGCACGACACCGGGTGGGGACATCCGGAGCACGTCGGCCGCCTGCGCGCCATCACCCGCGCGCTTCGGGACGATCCCGCGCTCTTTCACACCGTCGACCATCTCGAGGGCAGGCACGCGACCATCGAGGAGCTCGAGCTCGTTCATGACTCCGCCTACATCCGAGCGGTTAAGGAATTCGTCGAGAACGGCGGTGGACGACTGGATGCTGACACCGTGGCAAGCAGCGGCTCGTGGGACGCCGCGACTGCTGGAGCTGGCTGTGTTCTCTCGGCCGTCGATCTTTCCGTGACCGCTGTACATCCACGCAGCTTTTCCGCGGTACGACCGCCCGGCCACCACGCGGTTCACAACCGCGCCATGGGATTCTGCCTTTTTGGAAATGTTGCGCTAGGGGCGCATTACGCGCGACAGAAGCACGGGCTCAAGCGCATTCTGATTGCCGACTGGGATGTCCACCATGGGAACGGGACGCAGGCACTCGTGGAGCAAGAGCCCGATATCCATTTCGTCTCGATGCACCAATGGCCGTGGTACCCGGGAACCGGGGCCGCCGACGATCGCGGACCGCATGACACCGTCTGGAACGTCCCGATGCCCGCCGGACTTCCGCGCTCTGAATACGTGAAAGCGTTCGAGAGCGCCGTTGACGCCGCTACCCGTGGATTTGTCCCAGATCTCATTCTCGTTTCGGCCGGGTTCGATTCGCTCGCTGGCGACCCACTTGGCGGATTTACCCTGGAGACTGAGGACTTCGAGTCTCTCACCCAGTCTCTGGTGGCGCGGGCGGACTCCTGGTGCGGAGGTCGCATCGTCAGCGCACTCGAGGGCGGCTACGCGCCGGACCGGTTGGCTCAGGCGTGCGTCCGTCATCTGGCCGCGCTCGCTGCCTAGCCGCTATCTTGAGCATGTGACGCCCTCGGACAGCTATCTAACAGACGTGGCCAATCGTCTAGGTATGGCGACCAAGCCCCTGAGCGTGGTCGCGACTGTCACTTTGCTCATCCTGGCTGATCTGAAATGGCGCACGCTGCGTTGAACGCGCTCCGATTGTACGGTGTTGCCGCCGTCGAGTCCGGCCACACGGCTTCCCTCGCCGAGGGCACCACTCTCGCACACTATCGCGCTCTGGCGGCGATCGTAGAGCCGTCATCCTATTCGACGGTCAACCTCGACGATGGCGAGATGACCAAGTACCTCCGGGTCATCGAAGAGGCCCACTCGCATGCCGCTGTGCTCCCCGCGCCACCGGGGACTGTGTTCCAGTCGCAAAGCACATTAACTCGCTGGCTGGAGCTGCATTACTTCACGCTCACCGAGGCTCTCTCCGTGATCGAGGGTCATGCCGCGGCGCGGGTAAGCATCACGACCTCGGGGGGCAAGGAAGACGGCGACTCACAGAAGAGCTTTGCTGCGCTTGCCGCCGAGAGCTTGCGACTGCTAAGGAGCCAGGCAGCGGCAACCGTGACGCTTCCCAGAGTGGACGGCGACGAAGAAGAAGGGGTTGTCGCCAGAGCGTCGTTCCTGATCGACAGCCAGCGCTGGCAGGCGTTCCAGGACACGGTGTCCAAGGAGGCCCGGCGTCATGGGGCTCTCGACTTCAAGGTCACCGGCCCATGGCCACCGTACGATTTCGTGCGTATGCAGTTCGGGGCCTGACGAATGTTTTGTTCTGATTGCGGGAGCTGGAACCGGGCCGAAGCAGCGCGGTGCGTGCGCTGCGGCATTCGGATGCCGGAAAGCTCCGACAGACGCCAGGCGCCGCCGGACCCGTCGGTTACCGCGCTTCGTCAGGTGACTGGCGGACGCTACACGATCATGCACCGGGTGGGAGAGGGTGGAATGGCTAGCGTCTACTACGCGCTCCACGTCTGCCTCAATTCGCCGGTGGTGATCAAGGTGTTGCACCCGCACCTGGCTCGCGAGCACGAGATGCGCGAGCGATTTCGTCGAGAGGCGGAGTCCGCCGCGCAGCTGATGCACCCACACGTCTGCAAGATCATCGACTTCGGGATGGTAGACGATCACGTATACCTCGTGATGCCCTATCTCGCACGCGGAACACTGAGCGATCGCATCGGCGGTCACCGCTCCCTCTCTCCCGAGACGACCGCAGCCGTCGCAGCCCAGGTGGCGACGGGCCTCGACTACGCGCACCGGAGAGGTCTGGTTCATCGCGACATCAAGCCCGACAACATCCTGTTCGATGAGGACGAGAACGCGCTCGTTACCGACTTCGGAATCGCGACTGGACACTTCCGGAGCCGCATGACGGGCAGCGGCAATGTCATGGGCACTCCGCATTACATGTCGCCGGAGCAGGCCAGAGGAAAGCTGCTCGACGGCCGCAGCGACATCTACGGACTCGGCGTCGTGATGTACGAGACTCTCCTCGGCTTTCCGCCATTCGACGGGGCGGACAGCTATTCCATCAGCTACAAGCACGTGACGGAGACCGCGGTCTCGCCGGATGTAGTGGAATCCCGAATTCCTCCACAGCTCGCGGCGATCGTGATGCGCTGCCTGGAGAAGAATCCGGCTCACCGATTCGAGCGCGGTAACGACCTCGCCGACGCGCTCATCAACTTTCTTTCCGGCTCCTCAGCGCACCACGAATTCCGCATGGCTCGCACCGCACGCGCTACCGCCACGGTTGCTGCCGGATGAAGCTCTCGCACCAGACAATCGAGCTCAAGCCAACGCACCCGTTCGTGATAGCGCGTGGTGGGTACGCGCACCATCGAAACGTGATAGTGCGAATCACCGACGACGACGGCCTTGAAGGGTTCGGCGAAGCGGCACCCAATCGTTACTACGGTGAATCGGTCGCTACCGTCATCGCGGCGCTGGGACAGTTCAAGCCGCTACTGGAGCGCGCCGATCCAATGGCGCTCGAGACTATCGAAGGCCAGTTGAACCGCGCGCTTCGAGGCAACGCTTCAGCGAAGAGCGCGGTGAGCTCCGCGCTCCACGATCTCCTTGGAAAGCGACTCGGACTTCCGGTTCACCGGATCTGGGGCCTCGATCCTGCGACCGCGCCTCAATCGAGCTTCACCATCGCGATTGCGGAGAACCACGAGCTCGAGCAGCGAGTCCGCGAGGCGCGGGAATATCCCATCCTGAAGATCAAGCTTGGCACGGACCGGGACATGGAAATCATCCGCATTATTCGCGGTGCTGCCCCCGACAAACGACTGCGCGTCGATGCGAACGCGGCGTGGACGGCGAAGCACGCCGTCCGGATGAGTGATTTCCTCGGAGAGCAGGGTGTCGAGATGCTCGAGCAGCCCGTCGCTGCAAACGACATCGAGGGACTACGATTCGTCCGCAAACGCTCCAGGCTGCCCGTTTTCGCTGACGAGTCGTGCCTTGTCGCAACCGATATTGCGAAGCTCGCCGGAGCGGTGGATGGCATCAATATCAAGCTGGCGAAGTGTGGCAGCCTCAGGGAGGCGTTGCGCATGGTACACACGGCTCGTGCGCTCGACTTGCAAGTGATGGCGGGGTGCATGATCGAGAGCTCGCTCGGAATTTCTGCGATTGCGCAGATCGCCCCGCTTCTCGATGCTGCTGATTTTGATGGAGCCGCGCTACTCTCGAGTGATCCGTTCCGCGGCACTTCCATCACCGGTGGTTCCATGAAACTGTCGGACGCGCCCGGACTCGGCGCATCGCCGGCGCCAAGCGCGAATCTGAGCACGGCATTCCAAAGTGCGTGAGAAGCCCAGGTTCGTCGAAGTCGCGCTGCCCCTCCCGCTGTTCCAGAATTTCACATACGCAGTAGAAGAAGGGCTAGCAAATCCGGTGGTCGTGGGGTCGCGCGTGGTCGTCCCGCTGCGAAACGGCAAGGAGATCGGAGTCTGCGTCGGGGTGAGCGACGTCAGCCCGCTAAAGCGGAAGCCCAAAGCAGTTCTCGAATCGCCCGACGCCGAGCCAGCCGTCAGCCGTTCGCTGCTCGAGCTGTGCAAGTGGATGTCCGACTACTACATCGTTCCGCTCGGCGTCGCTCTGCGCACGGCGCTCCCGGCTGCGCTCACCGGGGCTGAAGATCCCCACCCCACGCGCAAAACGCAGCGAGTGGTCCGGATCGGCGTGGAGATACCGTCGCTGCTGCAGCGGGACAAGGTCTTTGCGAGGTCGCCCCAACAGAGAGCAGTATTCGAGCTGATTGAATCCCTCGGAAACAGGACGACGGCCGAGCAGCTGAGCTCACAGCTCGAGTTCTCGCCGTCGGTGCTCAAGTCTCTGGAGAAGCGTGGCCTGATCGTTTCCGAGGAGGAGGAGGTCGAGCGCGATCCGTTCTCCAGTCGTGGCGGTATCTCCGCGACGAGACTCAATCCTACTCCCGCGCAGCAGCATGCGATCGACACCATGTCGAGCGCCGAGAAGGGCGAAGTATTTCTTCTTCACGGAATCACGGGGAGCGGGAAGACGCTCGTCTACATCGAGCTGCTGCGTCGGATCGTGGACGAGCGCGGACAGACGGCGATCGTGCTCGTCCCGGAGATCGCGCTGACGCCGCAGACGGTCGATCGATTTCGTGCCGCGTTCGGTGACCGGATCGCCGTGCTGCATTCCGCACTGAGTGAGGGTGAGCGCTACGATGCGTGGCTCGCACTCAAGCGCGGGGAGAAGCGGATCGTGGTCGGGGCACGCTCAGCGGTCTTCGCACCGCTGGAGAACCTGGGCGCGATCATCGTGGACGAGGAGCACGAGTCGAGTTACAAGCAGGGAGAGACACCGCGGTACCACGCGCGCGAAGTGGCGATCGTGAGGGCAAAGAACGAGGGTGCGATCACGCTCCTGGGAAGCGCGACACCATCACTAGAGAGCTGGGCCAACGCGACGTCGGGCAAGTTCAGGCTTCTGACGTTGCCGGAGCGTGTCGGTGGGGGCCGTTTGCCGAAAGTCGAGGTCATTGATCTGCGGAAGATCGCCACTGATTATTCAGGCATGGCGGAGGGTGGAATCGACTACGGAACGGTGATACGGGAGCCGCTCCACGACGCACTGGTCGAGTGCATGGACCACGGCGAGCAGAGCATCCTGCTCCTCAATCGCCGCGGGTATTCATCGTTCATCCAGTGCATCGACTGTGGAGCTGTCGCCACGTGTCCTAACTGCAGCATCACACTGACGCACCACCGGAATCCGGAGCGTCTCATTTGTCACTACTGCCTGCACAAGGAAGATCCGCGGCCCGATTGTGCTCGCTGCGGCGGCCGAAACCTCAAGCAGCGCGGACTCGGGACGCAGCAGGTGGAGAGACTGCTCAGCGAGAGATTTCCATCGGCGCGGATTGCCCGTATGGATGTGGACACCACGAGCGGCAAATGGGCGCACACCAGAATTCTCGATCGCGTCGCGGCTGGTGAAGTCGACATTCTCCTCGGTACGCAGATGATCGCGAAGGGCCTGGATTTTCCGAATGTTACGCTCGTCGGCGTCGTTGACGCCGATGTCGGAATTAATCTGCCGGATTTCCGTGCATCCGAACGCTGCTTTCAGCTGCTGAGTCAGGTATCGGGCCGAGCCGGACGGGGAGAGAAAGGCGGACGAGTGCTGATCCAGACGCGGATTCCGTCGCATCACGCGGTTCGGTACGCTGTTTCGCACGATTATGTGTCGTTTGTTCGCGACGAGATGGGAGGACGTGTCGATCCTCCGTATCCTCCCAACGTTCGACTCGCGAACATTGTGTTCAGCGGGGTGATCGAGGATTCGACTGCCCGGCTCGCGATCCACGCCGGCGAGTGGCTGCGCGAGCTGATCACCACCCGCGCTGGTGACGAAGTGACCGTGGTCGGTCCAGCGCCATGTCCGATCGAGCGGATCAAGAGTCGCTGGCGGTGGCATGTGCTGCTCAAGACTGAGCATCCAGCCGAGATGACGCGGGTGAGCCGCTACTTCATGGAGCGTTTCGAGATTCCAAGCACCGCGCAATTGCGCGTTACGCTCGACAGAGATCCCGTCGCACTCCTCTAAAGCGCTAACTTATAGGGTGACCATCCTACGGCATCCCGACTTCAACTCCCCGGAGCTCGCCAACGCCCCGGACGCGACGTTTGTCCCAGCGCCCGCCGACGGCGTGCTGCCTGAGAATTTTTTCTCGACGACGAACCTTCCGACGTACGTTCGCATCAAGGGTACGTGGCGGATGCCGCGCGAGCCACGGATGGATTCCGCGCTGGTGCTCGACAACGACGGACTCTGGATCAGGGAAGGGA
>CATPBD010000197.1 GCA_955652265.1 uncultured Gemmatimonadaceae bacterium
GGACTGAAGGAGCACGTCGTGATCATGAGACATGCGCTGCGCAACGCCCTCATTCCCATCATCACCGTGCTCGGACTCGATTTCGGATACTATCTCACCGGCAGTATTCTCACCGAGACGATTTTCAGCTGGCCGGGGCTCGGCCGCTACGTCGTCAACGCGATCACCAGGCGCGACCTGCCCGCGATCCAGGGCTCGGTGTTGTTTCTGAGTGTCGTTTTTGTATTGGTCAATCTCCTTACCGATCTCGCCTACGCCAAAGCGGATCCTCGCGTAGCATACTCCTGACCGTCCCGATGCCGAAGACGGAGACGCCAACGGCCGCGCGAGAGCGTGCGCTGCGAACGCAGATCGAGAACATCGAGAATGAGTCGGGCGCGAACGCAATCGCGGTGGCGCTGCACGATGCCGAGACCGGGTTCGAGCTTCATTACAAGGCCGACCGGTGGTTCCACGCCGCGAGCACGATAAAGGTTCCGATACTGTTGGGCGCGTTCGCCGCGATCGATCGGGGCGAGCTGCTTCCGCACTCGCGTGTTCACGTGCGCAACCGGTTTCTGAGCGTAGTCGAGAACATCCCGTTTCGCGTCGAGTCTGGTCGCGATGCGAATTCCGCCGTGCACAATGCGATCGGCAAGATGATGCGCGTCGACGAGCTCGCCTACCACATGATCACCACCAGCAGCAACCTCGCGACCAATCTGCTGCTCGGCGTGATTGGAGCGGACGCCGTCAATCGGACCCTCAAGGAGCTGGATGTCGACGATGGAATCGAGCTCAAGCGTGGGGTCGAGGACGAGCTCGCGTTCGAGAAGGGCATCAACAACATGGTGACGGCTGATGGGCTCCTGCGGATTCTCGTGCTGTTGTCGGAAGGAAAGGCTTTCTCGCCGGCGCTGTCGCGGCGGATGATGGACATCCTGCACGGACAGGAGTTCAATCAGGGAATTCCCGCGCGGCTGCCCAAGGGAGCGCGGGTTGCACACAAGACGGGAGAGATTTCGACCGTGGCGCACGACGCCGGTGTGGTCTATCTGCCGAAGCGGAAGCCCTACGTCATTGTCATCCTCACCGAGTGGGATCCCGCCGCTACTGGCCGCTCGCGAACGATCGCCGCGATATCGCATACCATATATGAGTTCCTCACCCAGGGTCCGCCCGACGAATGAGCTCCTCCCCTGTCTTTGCCGGTAATGCCGGTCTGAACGAATCCCCGAACTTTCCACTTCGGGTTGTTGACGGGCTCACGCTTCCCCCTGAGTATCGGAAAGCGTTGAGGCCCGGCGAGGAGTGGAAGGACTCCACTGGGCGCGCCCGGCAGCTCCCACGCTATTTTTATGAGATCCCTTCCTGGGATTCGGCCATGAAAATCGAGTTGGCCACCCATTTCCTGCTCTGGGAGTTCATCCAGGTCGACGTACGGGAGGCCCCGCCCCTCCGGACTTTCCCCCGGTACGTTCCGTGCGCAATAACACTTCTAGCAGTGTGTCTGGAGAGGTTCCGGGAGGCCGTTGGGACGCTGGTCCACATCTCGGCGAACGGAGGTTACCGGTCCCCCTCCCACCGGTTCTCCAAGAACGCGACTCCTCACGCCTGGGGCGTCGCCGCCAACATATATCGTATTGGCGACACATATCTGGACAATCGGAGTGCGATCGAGCGCTTCAGTTTAATCGCGAGAGAAACGCTGCCCGGCATTTGGACGCGTCCGTATGGCGCCCCGACGGGCTACGCGGAAGACCACCTGCATTTGGACCTGGGTTACGTGCTGTCAGTACCGCGGGATGTGAATAGTTGACGTACTTGTTGCAGAATAGCGTGGTAATCGAAGAAGTATTTTGGGTAGAAGGTGAGAATGGCGCAGCACAAGAAAAAGAAGGGACCGGAGAACAAATCATCCACTCGCGAGCGGATCCAGCTCGCGGCGATCGGTATGGAAGCCGAATTCGCCGTGATCATGGACGGCGTCCAGGTCAAGCCGGAAGACATTTTCGGCAGCCCCCGCCGGATCATTCGCGAGAAGATGATGCACCGCAAGGGGAGATCCTATCATCTCCCGACCGGTGGCGCGGTCTACTTCGATACCGGTGTCATCGAGGTTGCAACCCCGGTAATTGAGATCGAGCGCGGCTGCGCCGCTCGCGCCGGCCGCTCACTCTGGGAAGCGATCCTGTTCGTGCGACAGGAGCTGGACGCCTGGGAGCAGGCGCACGATGCCGATGTGCAGCTGGCCGGCTTCAGCGCGCACTACAACATCTCCTTCGAGCTGCCGCCATACGAGCAGGGTACGACGCGGACTGTTGAACAGCTCGCCTATCTTCTCGCGCACATCCTTCCGGTCCCCGTGATGCTGCTCGCGGCTAACCGGCGATCCACTGGAATAGGCGTGAGGCCGCGCGGAGATCGCATCGAGGTCACTGCCGACTTCACACCGGACGCTCCGCTCATGATCGCGACTGCCACCGTGATCGTCGGCATCGTCCGCGAGGTCATGCGTTGGCCCAGCTATGAGATTGGCGTGCTCGACGAGACCGACATCCCGATCATCCGGGGATTTCGTCCGATGCCGCACACGACTCGCAAAGGATGGCTGGCGCGGTACGACTGCTTCCCGGAGAATCCTTTCACCTGCGACATCGACGGCGACAGGTGGCCGACCACTGATGGGCGGTTTCTCTCTCTCAGACAGATGGCAGGGCTCATCACCAAGCACTTCTGGCCCTATATCCGTCGCTATTCGGATCCTTTCACGCTGCGCCTCATCGGCTCGGTGATGAAGGGTCGCGCCCCCTCCCTGCTCGATCTGGACGATCGTCCGCAGGGCTACGACGATGTAGGCAGGCTCTGCACCTGGGACAATCTATTTCCAGAGCGCGTTCTCCCCCGCTCGCAGTACGAGCGCGTCCTGATCCGCGCGATCTCGGGCGACAAGCTGCACATGGACGGCGAGTGGTACACGCCGACTGGAATGCGCGGCTGGTCGAGGGTGGTGTTCAGGCGGAAAGCCGACAACTCGCGCCACATCTTCTCGTTGGATTATCTCCTCGATCACCTGCGCGATTGGGAGCGCCCCTACAGAACTACTCGGCGCGGAGAGGCACGGCACGCCCGGGAGCATTCTGGCGCGGGCGTCAACAGCGCACGCTCGCGGGAGCGCAGCGACTGACTTAGGTTGTTTGCGTGCCGGACACTGGTCGCTGGTCAAGCTGACAACTCACATCGGTTTACTCCGCGGAATAAATGTCGGCGGCCACCGCAGCGTCGGCATGACCGACCTGCGCAACTTCCTTACGCAACTGGGATTCGACGACGTCCGATCGCTGCTGCAGAGCGGCAACCTCGTGTTCGAAAGCAGAGCGCGGACGGGCGCGGAGCTCGAGCGTTTTCTGGAAGCGGAATCGTTGAAGCGCTTCGGTCTGGAGATCGACTTCTTCGTGCGCGCCCCCGAGGAGTGGAAAAGCATGATCAGGCAGAATCCGTTTCGGAAGGAAGCCGAGTTGGATCCGGCGCGCCTCGTCGTCATGATGCTCAAGAGTCCGCCACGGGCTGAGGATGTTGCCGCGCTTCAGGAGGGCATCGCCGGCCCGGAAATCGTTCGGGCGAAAGGCAGGCAGCTGTACGTGTTCTACCCGAATGGACAGGGCCGATCGCGGCTGACCAACGCCGTGATCGAGAGAAAGGTCGGTCGCTGCACGGGTCGCAACTGGAACACGGTGCTGAAGCTGGCGATTCTCGCCAAATCGGGCTCGGCGAAGCTCACCCCCGTCTCCCCGCGCAAACGCATCTAAAACGAACTAGTTCTGTCCCTTCGCCGTGAAGCTGCCAGCGGGCAGCAGGCTGCGATCAGCGGGTAGCAGGTAGTTTCAGTTGCAGTTAACCATCTCTGCGCCCCAAAGCGTCCAGCAGTTTTTGGTGTATCCCGCCGAACCCCCCGTTCGACATCACCAGCACCACATCGCGTTCCTTGAGTCGTGGCGTGAGGTCCGTGACGATGGCGTCCGCGTCCTTGAGCTGCTTCGCTCCTTTGCCCGTTGAAGCGAGGTCGCGTACCAGTTGCTCCAGGTCCAGAGCGGTTTCCTTCGTGTACCGGTCCGGGCGGAAGAGCGAGGCGAACACTATCTCGTCCGCCCCTCGAAAAGCCTTCACGTAATCATTCTGGAATTCGCGCCGTTGCGCCGTATAGCTGCGCGGCTCGAACAC
>CATPBD010000198.1 GCA_955652265.1 uncultured Gemmatimonadaceae bacterium
CCCTGACGGACGGGGGCATTGCTCGGACGATTGGAGTTTATGCCTGTTGCGCGCAGTTCCAGGGGTAGTCGCGCTCGAAGGCCCTGTCGAAGTCGAACACGTCCACGAACTCATCGCGGGTATCCTGCGGCTGGCTGAGCAGGAATCCCAACTCGACGAGGGTGAAGACGATGTCGCCGATGTCCGCCGTGGCGGAGATCCCCCAATGCTCGAGAACCACCTTGGCCATCAAGCCGTACCGCTCGAGCGCCAGATCCCGACAAGCGTTCGCGAGCTCGATTCCCGTGATATGGCGCCGTGCCCTGAGCTGCGCCTGACACATCTCGAGCGCGGAAAGGACGAACAGGTACGCCTGCTCGTCAAAGCGCGGCTCGCGGATGCGAATCCGGTCCATGATGCCTTCGCGAAATGCCAGCTCTGCCATTGCTACTTTTTGTCCGCCATTGAGGGGAAGGATTTGTAGAGAGGAAACCGATTCGTCAAGTCGAGTACTTCCTCTTTGACTGACGACGCGACCCCAGGGTCACCAGAACTGGCGATCACCTTGTCGATGAGGTCCGCGATCTGCTGCATCTCCGGCTCCCTCATCCCGCGGGTCGTGACCGCCGGAGTTCCGATGCGGATTCCACTCGTGACAAAGGGCGACTGCGTCTCCTTTGGGACGGTGTTCTTGTTCACCGTAATGCCCGCGGCGTCGAGTGCCTTCTCGGCAACTTTACCGGTGACGTCCTTGTTCCGGAGATCGACGAGCATCAGGTGATTGTCCGTTCCGCCCGAGACGATGTTGAACCCGTGCTCGATCAGCGCGTTCGCCAGGGCCTGAGCGTTGCGGACGATCTGGCCGCAGTAGTCCTTGAACGAAGGATCGAGCGCTTCCTTGAACGCCACAGCCTTGGCGGCGATGATGTGCTCGAGTGGGCCGCCCTGCGTGCCGGGGAACATCGCCTTGTCGATCGTCTTGGCGTGCTCTTCTTTGCAAAGGATCAGGCCGCCGCGAGGACCGCGCAGAGTCTTGTGGGTTGTGCTCGTCACAGCATCAGCGTAAGGAATCGGCGAAGGATGGTAGCCAGTGGCCACCAGTCCCGCGAAGTGCGCCATGTCCACCACGAACTTCGCTCCGATCTCGCGCGCCACTTCGGCGAACGGCTCGAATTCGATGATGCGCGCGTACGCGCTCGCACCGGCGATGATCATCTTCGGCTTCTTGTCGCGCGCGATCTGCTGCATCTGCGCGTAGTCGATGCGTCCGTCTTCACCCACGCCGTAGTGGATGGCGTGGTAAAGAAGCCCCGAAAAATTCACGGGTGAGCCGTGCGTCAGGTGTCCGCCCTGCGACAGATCCAGGCCGAGCACGATATCGCCCGGCTTGAGGAACCCGAGATACACGGCCGCGTTCGCCTGCGCGCCCGAGTGCGCCTGCACGTTGGCGTGATCAGCCGAGAAGAGCTGCTTAGCCCGATCGATCGCGCATTGTTCGACCATGTCGACGAACTCGCAACCGCCGTAGTACCGCTTTCCCGGGAGTCCCTCTGCGTACTTATTGGTGAGAGGAGTTCCCATCGCCTCCAACACGGCAGGCGATACGAAATTCTCGCTTGCAATCAGCTCGAGCCCGCTCCGCTGCCTCTCGACCTCGAGATCGATGAAGCGCGCAATCTCCGGATCGCTCTGCGCGAGAGTGCCAGTCGGCATCGCGACCCTGGAGGACTTGGCTATTGTGGGAGCTGATTTCGTTTGGGGCATCAAATGTCCGTCGGCTCAATCTTGTTCACCCGCCGCTCGTGGCGGCCACCTTCGAATTTAGCATCGAGCCAGGCTTTCATGGTTTCGACGGCCTGATCGTCCGTCATGAAGCGTGCGGGGAGCACGAGGATGTTCGAATCGTTGTGCTTGCGCGAGAGCTCGCCAATCACGGGCGCCCAGGCGAGCGCGGCGCGTACTCCTGGATACCTGTTCGCCACGATGTCCATGCCTACCCCGCTCCCGCAGAGGAGAATCCCGCGCTTTGCTTGTCCCTCGGAGACTTCCTTCGCGAGTGGGTGCGCGTAGTCGGGATAATCGTCCGGCTTGCTCGGATCCTTGGCGCCGATGTCGTCCGGTTGATATCCCATTTTCTTGAGCTCCGACACTAGCCGGTCTTTCATCTCGACGCCGGCGTGATCGGAGGCAATCGGAATCGTTTCACTCATCAGGCCTCCGCCAGACGCTGTTCGGCCAGGCGATCCGCCGCCTCATAGGTCGGAATGTGCTGCGACTCGGCGATGTCGAACACCTTGAGCACGGTATCGTAGATGTCGTCGGCCTTGTCGAGCGCGCGCTGCGCATCCCAGCCGGCGACCTCCCCATAGACGTTGATTACGCCGCCCGCGTTCGCGACGTAGTCGGGCGCGTAAAGAATTCCGCGCCGCTGAAGCTCGTCGCCGTGACGCTCCTCGAGGAGCTGATTGTTCGCGCCGCCAGCGACGATCTGCACCTTCAGCCTGGGGATCGTCGAATCGTTGATGATTCCGCCCAACGCGCACGGCGAGAATATGTCGGCATCGAGCGAATATATCACGTCGCCTTCGACGATCTTCGCGCCCGTCATCTTTGACACTCTGGCGGCCTTCGCGGAATCGATGTCGGATACGATGAGCTTCGCGCCAGCTTCGTGTAGCTCCTTGGCGAGATATGTCCCCACGCTACCGCATCCCTGAATGGTGACGGTTTTCCCCTCGAGGCTATCAGATCCCCACCTGCGATTGGCCGACGCCTGCACCGCCCGAAAAACACCGTGCGCGGTAACAGGAGAAGGATCTCCGGACTTTCCGGCGAGCCCCGCGACGTGGCTCGTCTCCATGTGCACGTAATCCATGTCCTTGGTGCTCGTGCCGACATCTTCAGCCGTAATGTAGCGGCCACCGAGGCTCTCTACAAAACGACCGTGAGCACGGAAAATCCTCTCACGGTCCTTGGTCTTGTTGTCGCCGATGATTATGGACTTCCCGCCACCAAGATGAAGTCCCGCGACGGCGTTCTTGTAGGTCATTCCCCGCGAAAGTCGAAGCGCGTCCGTAATCGCCTCCTCGTCGCTGGCGTATTGCCAGAATCGAGTGCCCCCGAGCGCTGGCCCGAGTTTCGTGCTGTGCACCGCGAGAATCCCTCTGTATCCAACCGAGGGGTCGCTGCACACCACGACCTCTTCGTGTCCCATCTCAGCCAGCGTATCGAACCGCTTCATCTAGTTAATTGATAGTGGGTGATGTTTATCTCTTTCATCGCTGAACGCTTCGACCCGCGCGCGAAGCTTCATGATTGCCCGTAAAGCGCCCTTGCGTTCACGATTCTCTGGATCTCGGAAGTGCCCTCGTAAATTTCGGTGACTTTCGCGTCGCGGAACAGGCGCTCCACCGGATAATCCTTGACGTAGCCATATCCGCCGAAGATCTGCACCGCTTGCGTCGTCACCCACATCGCGGTCTCGCTCGCCATCAGCTTCGCCATCGAGCTGAACTGACGCACGCTCTGCCCCCGATCCTTGGCGGCGGCGGCTGCGTGCAGCAGCGCGCGCGAAGCCGAGACGCGCATCGCCATGTCGGCGAGCTTGAACTGGATCGCCTCGAATTCCTTGATCGCCTTGCCGAATTGCTTGCGCTCTCCAGCGTACGTGACCGAGTGCTCGAGTGCTGCACGCGCAATCCCGATCGCCTGTGCGGCGATGCCAAGCCGTCCGTTGTCGAGAGACTGCATTGCGTAGATGAAACCCTGCGTCTCATCGCCGAGCAGATTCTCCGCCGGCACGCGCATGTTGTCGAAGTTGAGCTGCACCGTTGGCGACGCGCGGAGACCGAGCTTGTCTTCTTTCTTGCCGACCTTGAATCCCGGCAGATCCGGAGTAATGATGAACGCGCCGATTCCCCGCCCTCCGCGTCGTGCCCCGCTCGTATCCGTGCGGGCCATCGTGAGGATCACTCCGGCGTTGTTGCCGTTGGTGACCCATGCCTTGGTTCCGTTGAGAACCCAGTGATCACCGTGTTTGACAGCCTGGGTGCTGAGCGCCGAAGCATCCGACCCGGCCTCGGGCTCTGAAAGCGCGAAGGCGCCCAGTGTCTCACCGCGCGCCATTGGTTTCAGGAATCGATTTTTCTGGGCTTCGCTTCCGTAACGAAGAATCATCTGCGTCGGTAGCGAGTTGTGAACGCTCATAAGCACGGCAACCGAGGCGTCGGCCGCGGCGATTTCCTCTAGCGCGATCAGGTACGTGCCGGTGTCCGTCCCCAATCCATCGTACTGCTCAGGCAGCATCATCCCGAGGAATCCGAGCTCACCCAGCTTTTTCACCAGCGAGGGCTCGAAGTACGCGCGCTGGTCCCAGTCCGCTGCATACGGTGTGATCTCTGCGTGGGCGAACTCGCGTGCGAGCTTCTGAACTTCCGTTTGTTCTTCGGTGAGCGGGTGGAGGGCCCAGGACACTTTGGCGCTTACTTATTATAGGTATAGAAGCCCCGGCCGGACTTCCTGCCGAGCCAGCCCGCGGCGACGTACTTCTTGAGCAGTGGACAAGGCCTGTATTTCGGATCGCCGAGCCCGTCGCGCAGCACCTCGAGGATGGCGACGCACGTATCGAGTCCGATCAGATCTGCCAGCGCAAGCGGTCCCATCGGATGATTCATACCGAGCGTCATCACCTGATCGATGGCATCGGGCTCACCCACTCCTTCCATCAGGCAGTAGACAGCCTCGTTGATCATCGGCATCAACACCCGGTTGGAGACGAAGCCCGGAAAATCGTTCACTTCGACGGGAGTCTTGCCGAGCCGCAGGCTCAGGTCGGTAACGTATTCTGTCGTAGCGTCTGAAGTGGCGAGCCCACGAATGATCTCGACGAGCTTCATCACCGGGACGGGATTCATGAAGTGCATGCCGACCACCTTGTCGGGGCGCGACGTGCGTCGCCCGATCTCCGTGATCGAGATGGAGCTAGTGTTGCTGGCGAGAATGGCTTCCGGCTTCGCGATGCGGTCGAGGTCGGTGAAGATGCGGAATTTGAGGCCGCTGTCCTCGCTCGCCGCTTCGATGATGAGCGATGCGTCAGCGGCACGATCGAGATCCATGCTGAGATCGATGCGCGACAGAATCTCCACCTGTTCCTCGCCGCGAATCGTTCCCTTTTTTACCTGTCGCTCGATGTTCTTAGCGATGGTGGCGCGCCCCTTGTCCAGCGCGTCTTGAGTGACATCGATCATCACGACCTCGAATCCGGATTGCGCGAAGACGTGCGCAATGCCGTTTCCCATTTGTCCGGCCCCGACAACCGCGATGCGGTCGGTCATGCTTTCCACTCCATGCGGCGCAGGTGGCGCCCGTACAAGTAAAAGAGAACAACGAACATTGCCGCCACGGCGGCGAGTCCGCCCTCGGGTCCCCACGGCCCACCGGTGAGCCAGTCGGGACCGGAATCTACGACACGATAGTCGGGGTCATGCGACGGAATTCCGCTCACCGCGATATGGAGCGCGCCCGACATCACCCAGTTCCAGGCGAAGTGGGCGGCTCCCACGGCGTAAAGACTTCGCGTTACCAGGAGTATCGCCCCGAGGAAAAACCCGGCGACAACCACCGCGAGAATGGATTCGGAGTCGGCGCCGGGGTTCAGGACGTGCAGCAGGCCGAACACGATGCTGGTGACGATGAGCGCCATCCTCCATCCCGCCGCGCGTCTCAGTACGGCAAAGACGTAGCCACGAATGAAAAGCTCCTCGAAGAAGGCTGCCGGGAGCAGAAGGATCGTCGAGTGGCCGGCCTCGCCCCACCAGTTTCCCGGCGCGGTGGGGTCGATGCGCAGCATGTGCGTCGCAATGAGAAGCAGGCTCGTCGTGCCGATCGTGAGTCCGCCGAGCGCCGCGCCTTTGATGAGGAGGGGCGGTGACGCGGCGTCGCGGTCGAGCCCGACCTCGCGCCACGACAGCTTGTCGACTCGTCGGAGCATGATCCATGTGGATACGATCACGCTTGCGAGACTAATCCATTGGAACGGGACGTCCCGCGGATCCGCTGCTCTCGCTCCGAGTGTAGTGTCGGCGAGTGTTTGGAGGAGGAAGAGACTGGCGATGCAGATCGTGTAAAACGCTGCGATCCGCCAGACTGCACCGACGAACCGCTTCGCCCTTGGCGGCAGCGATGCAAACGATCTCCGCTGCTTCGCTGCGAAAGAGGGCTGGGCGGTCAATCCAGGCTAGTTCGCGCGCTCGACGCTGAGCGCGACCGCGTCGCCTCCGCCGAGGCAGAGCGTCGCGAGACCTGTTTTCGCGCCGCGATCCTTCATCGCATAGAGCAAAGTCGTCAACACGCGCGCGCCACTTGCGCCGATCGGGTGTCCGAGAGCGATAGCGCCCCCGTTGACGTTGACCCGCTTCCAGTCCCAGCCGAGCGCGTCCCCATCTGCCAGCGCCTGAGAGGCGAAGGCTTCGTTGGCTTCGATCAGCTCGAAGTCCTCGATCTTCTTTCCCGTCTTCGCCATGAGATTCCGGACCGCCTTGATCGGTGCAAAGAACAGATCTTCGGGAGCCGTCGCGCCCGTAGCGTAGCCCGTGATCCGTCCCAGTATCTCGAGGTTGTGGTCGTTGGCGTACTGTTCGGACACGACCACGAGCGCGGCCGCGCCATCGTTCAAGCTCGACGAGTTGCCGGCGGTGACGCTCAGATTTTCGTTCTGACCATTCTTGCCGGGGAATGCCGGGCGGAGTTTGGCCAGAGTCTCGGGAGTCGTGTCCTTGCGAGGTCCTTCGTCGGTCTCGACGATGGTCGCTCCTTTCTTGCCCGGAATCTCCACCCGCGCGATCTCGCTCTTGAACTTGCCCGACTCGATTGCGGAAATCGCCTTCCGGTGCGATGCAGCAGCAAACTCGTCCTGCTCTTTGCGTGTCACGTCCGCCTTCCTCGCAGTGTATTCGGCGTGACTCCCCATGTGGACGTCACAAGACGCGCACCAGAGGCCGTCCTTGATCATGCCGTCGACCATTTTCTGGTCGGCGAGCTTGACGCCGTTGCGCATCCCGTAGACGTAGTAGGGGGCGTTGGACATCGACTCCTGTCCGCCAGCAACGATTACCTGTGCGTCGCCTGCCTTGATCGCTTGTGAAGCGAGCATCACGGCCTTGAGTCCGGAGCCACACACCTTGTTGACAGTGACGGCGGACACTGTCGCCGGAAGTCCGGCCTTTAGTGCCGCCTGGCGCGCCGGCGCCTGCCCGGTGCCCCCTTGGATGACGTGGCCCATGATGACTTCGTTCACATCTTCGGCAGGAACCTTGGACCGCTTGAGCGCTTCGCGGATCGCGATTGCGCCTAGCTCCGGTGCGCTGAGCGAGGATAGCGCACCGAGGAATTTTCCGATCGGAGTTCGCGCTGCGCCGACGATGACTGGGATGCGGGATTTATCGAGCATGATTACTTCATTGATATGGTTGCCTATCTATTGAAGTTAACCGGAGGCGGAAGTGCTGGACAGCATTCCCGACTCGCCGTCCACTGTGCGTTGGCTACCTTCTACTGAGTCGATGAGATACCCGATCATGGTCATTTGCAACGTGTTGGAGCGGACCGGCGATGACTAGCCTGATGCTGGTCGCGCTACTGTTGGCAGGTGGCTTCTACATGTATTGGCGCAAAGCGTCGCATGAGGAGCAACCGCGCCCCCAAATGACGAACGCGCAGATCAACCAACAGTGGCGCGAACTCGGCTTCTTTTGCGAACTGGACGATCAGAACAAGGTCTGGACGCTGACGGGCTCGCGAGCCGGCTTGCTTCACTTCCCTGACCTATTGCGCGGCTACATCGCTGATCCACAAAACGCGACAAACGGAGAGCACAAGCATTACGGGCCCTATTTATCTCTCGAGGTGATGACGTGGCCAGATGCGGGATTCGACGGCCACGCGATTCGGGGTTCCTTGACGGATCTCGACCGCCTTGCCAGTCTGGTCGAGACGAACCTTGCTTTCGCCGAACCCGGTTCGCGGGTTCGGATCCGCGAAGAGTTCGCGCCCGATAGTCGATACGCTCTTTTGCTGGATGTCCGAGTCGATGGGTTCGACCCTGCATCAGCAGATGCTGAGCGCTTGGGCGCAGCTAGCCAACGTGACGTTGCTGATGAGTAGAGCTAACCGGGACAAAGCAAAAC
>CATPBD010000199.1 GCA_955652265.1 uncultured Gemmatimonadaceae bacterium
CGTTCCGGGCAGCCGCGTCCAGAGCCCGGTCGATTGCCGCGTCTAACTTATCACCCGCGAGGAGTCGCGAGAAATAGGTTGCGCCCCAGACGTCGCCGCACCCGATCGGATCTCCCGGACCTGCATGTCGTGGAAGTTTCGCCGGCACTAGGGCGGTGCGAATCGCGCCCGGTATGGCGCCTAGAACGGGACGTCGCACATCGGACAATCGCTCGAACCCCGGCGCAGCAAAATAGATGAGACCGCGGCTACCAAGTGTAATGGTTATCGAGGAAACGCCCTCGGCGAAGGCGATGGCAGCCAAGGCCATCGGGTCGCTAGCCATCATGCTCATCTCGTCCTCGTTCACCTGAATGAAATCAAAGCACCTGCACCAGCTTGCCGGATTCGGCAGAGGCTGGAGCGTTCGCATTCCGTCGGGTTGCACGGCGAGAAGCAGTGAGTGCAGGTCGCAGTAGATCGGACCGCGGAAATGCTGACGGATCAGCTGCGCGGTCTCGAGATCGAGCTCGAAGCCACTGATGAGATTGACGTAGAGTGCATCGAGATCGGCCAGAAGAGGCTTGAGGCCGAGCCAGCTCCAACCAGGAACTCCACCGCTGAGGCGCTCACACCGGCGCTCGTCGCTGAGATAATGCAGTGCGACACGATTGTTCGGATGTGGGACCTCGATCGGGGCCGCGCCTGGAGCGGCTCGCTCGAGACCGGCGACAAAGTGACGCGCGGACTGAGCGAGGTCGCTCCCGACCTTGAGAATCGGCGCGAACTCCCAGTCCGGCGCGAGCGCGGCGTCGAGCGCGCCCAGCGCGTACGTGATGCCACCCCATTCCTCCACCGGCGCGTCACGAGGGTCGCGACCGTGAATCACATCCCAGACGAAGCTTCCTATTACGCCAACTCTTCGCTTGCGCGTCACGGGGCCTCGACCTGCGTCATCGTCTAGAGATCACCCAATGTTTGCATCTTGAACGTGGCGATAGCTCCGACGACGCCGGCGGAGAGGGGAAGCGCTCCCGGCACGATCCGACAGGCCTGCACCGCCGGCTTGAACGCGCGACGTTTGACTTCCGCGCGAAGGGGCTGGAACAACGCATCGCCGGCCTGAGTGACTCCGCCGGCGAGGACGACGACGTCGGGATTGAAGATGTTCAGAAGATTCGAGACACCAGCTCCGAGGAAGCGCGCCGTTTCACGGACGACTTCCCTCGCGACGGCGTCGCCCCGCTTCGACGCCTCGTACACGGTCTGCGCCGTGATTTTTTTGGGATCGCCGCCAACCATGCCGACGAGAATCGACTCGCCTTCGTCTCCGCGCAGCGCCTCCCGCGCACGCTCGGCGATCGCTGGACCGGACGCATAAGCCTCGAGACATCCGTAATTGCCACATTTGCACCGTCTGCCCGTGGAATCGATCGTCGTGTGGCCGATCTCACCGGCCACATCGGAAGCTCCATGATAGAGCTTGCCCTCGAGGATGAGCCCTCCGCCGATTCCGGTTCCCAGCGTCATCCCCACTACGTTGCGGCCACCGACAGCCGCGCCACGCCAGAACTCTCCGAGTGTGGCGCAGTTGGCATCGTTGTCCAGCGTGGCATCGAGGTGAACTCGCTTCGAGACCTCGTCGCGGAGCGGAAAGTTTTTCCAGCCAAGATTTGGGGTCACTATCACGATTCCATTCGCGCGATCCAGCGGGCCGGGCGCGCCGATCCCGACTCCCAGGAAATCCGAACGCTTCGCACCTGCCTCTTCCATGGTTTCAACGATCACCTGCTCGATCATCTCCGCGATCCGCTCGACTACCGCGCCGGCGCCGCCATCCGCCATTGTTGGCCGCGTCTGCATTGCGATTTCACGGCTGCCATCAAGCGGCATGGCGCCGGCAACGATGTTAGTGCCGCCCAGGTCCACTCCGATGATGTAACGCTCCTTGACGCTCATACGGGCACCGGTGGGTTGATGACTTCAGTGAGCAAGCTCGCGATGTATTCCGGACTGAGCTCGCGCATGCACCGCCAGTGCGTGAGCGGGCATCGTTGTGGGCCATGGCGATCACACGGGCGACACGGAAGCCCATCGAGGCCGGCTGTCGCGTGACGCTCAGCGAGCGGTCCGAACCCAAATTCAGGAACAGTGGGTCCGAAGATCGTGAGGGTGGGTGTCCCCATCGCCGACGCTAGATGCTGTGGCGCCGAGTCGTTCGTCACTATCGCCTGGGCGCGACCAATCAGCTCGGCGGACGCAAGAAGGGGAAGCACACCAACTGCGTTGATCACGCAACCAGCCGGAAGTGCGGCAGTGATCTCTTCGGCAATTGCACCGTCCGCCTTCGACCCGATGATCGCGATTCGGAAGTCGTCGCCAAGCTTTCTCGCAAGCTCGATGTAATAGGGCCAACGCTTCGTCCCCCACGCGCTTCCGGGGGCAAGCGCTACAAACGGCTCGTCGAGGCTGCCACCTCGTCTGAGCATCCGGTCGACGACGAGACGCTCCTCGTCGGACGGGTAGAGGCGCGGTCTGATCTGCTCTGGTATGGGTGGATCCGCGCACTCGGACATCGACAGCGACCACAATCGCTCAGCATGGTGGCGACCGGGTCGATAAGCAATCTGCGTCGTGTATGTCACACGACCCGTAGAGCTGGCGAAGCCGATGCGTTCTTTGGCGCCTGTGAGCATGGCTAGCAAGCCGCTGCGAAATGACCCCTGCGCCAGGTACGCGGCGTCATACGGCCGACGGCTGCGCAGCTGCCGAACAGTCTGCCACAGGCTGAGGGTCGCGCCGTAGGTCCCGCGCTTGTCGTAGCGGATGACGTTGCGAATGTCGGGATTGTTCGCGAGGACCGCGGCTCCTTCCGGAGTCACCAGTACATCGACCGGCCCGCGCTTCGCAAGCTCCGCAATGAGCGGCGTCGTGAGTATGACGTCGCCAAGAAAGCTCGTCTGGATAACGAGCGATCCGCTCACTCAGTCAACCTGCAGCACCGCGAGAAATGCCTCCTGCGGAATCTCCACCGAGCCGACCTGTTTCATTCTTTTCTTGCCCTCCTTCTGCTTCTCGAGAAGTTTTCGCTTGCGCGTGATGTCGCCGCCGTAGCATTTGGCGAGCACGTCCTTCCGGAGAGGCTTTACGCTCGTGCGTGCGATGACTTTCGATCCGATCGCCGCCTGAATCGCGACCTCGAACAGCTGCCGTGGAATGAGATCCTTAAGCTTGTCGGCAATCTTGCGGCCCCACTCATACGCTTTGTCCTCGTGGATGATCACGCTGAACGCGTCTACTGGGTCACCGTTGATCAGCATGTCGAGTCTGACCAGATCGCTGCGCCGGTATTCCAGGATGTCATAGTCGAGTGAAGCATAGCCGCGGCTCACCGTTTTCAGCTTGTCGAAGAAATCGAGGATTATCTCGCCCAGTGGGAATTCCCAATCGAGCTCGACACGCTGGGTGTCCAGGTACGTCATGTTCCGGTAGACGCCACGGCGCTCCGTGCCGAGCGTCATGATCGGTCCGATATATTCCGCGGGCACCATGATTCGCGCCTTCACGTACGGCTCCTCGATATAGTCGACCACCTGCGTGTTCGGCATGAGCGAAGGATTCTCTATCAGAGTCATCGATCCATCTGTCTTATAAACTTTGTATTCGACTGAAGGAACTGTCGTCACGAGCTCGAGATCGAATTCGCGACTCAGTCGCTCCTGCACGATCTCCATGTGGAGGAGGCCGAGGAAGCCCGCCCGGAATCCGAATCCGAGAGCGGTCGAAGTCTCGGGCTCGTAATTGAGAGAGGCGTCGTTCAGCTTGAGCTTCTCGAGCGCATCGCGCAGCGCCTCGTATTGGGTAGTGTCGGTGGGATAAAGTCCGGCAAACACGAACGATCGAACCGCCTTGTACCCGGGCAGCGCTTCGCTGGCGTGGTTTTCGGCGTCGAAGATCGTGTCGCCCGCGCGAGTCTCGCTCACGGAGCGCACGCTCGCCACCACGTATCCGACCTCTCCCGGCCCCAGCCGGTCGGTGGGAACCTGCCGCAGCTGGTTGTATCCGACTTCATCGACCTCGTACACGGACTCGCTCGCGCCGAAGGTGATGTGCGTACCCTTCTTGATCACTCCATCGACGACGCGCACGCTCGGGATCGCTCCACGATACTTGTCGTAGTACGAGTCATAAATCAGTGCGCGGAGAGGAGCGTTCTCGTCACCCTCGGGAGGCGGCACCTTGCGAACTACTTCCTCGAGAAGCTCGCCGATGCCGATCCCTTCCTTCGCGCTCACGAGCAGGATCGCGCTCTCTTCGATGCCGAGGAGATCAGCTACTTCCTTTCGACGCTTCTCCGGCTCGGCGCCGGGGAGATCGATCTTGTTGAGGATGGGAATGATTTCCAGACCCGCGTCCGTCGCCAGAAAAAGATTGGAAAGAGTCTGGGCCTCGATCCCCTGGGACGCATCGACTACCAGAATTGCGCCTTCGCACGCGGCAAGCGAGCGCGAGACTTCGTAAGTGAAATCGACGTGTCCCGGGGTGTCGATGAGATTGAGCTCGTACTGCTGTCCGTCGTGCGCCGCGTAGGTCATGCGCACGGCGTTGAGCTTGATGGTTATGCCGCGCTCCCGCTCCAGGTCGAGAGTATCCAGTACCTGAGCCTTCATCTCGCGCTTCTGCAGCATGCCCGTGGCTTCGATCAGCCGATCGGCGAGCGTCGATTTCCCGTGATCGATGTGTGCGACGATGCAGAAGTTGCGGATGTGCTCGAGCTTCAAGAGGTGTCTCTGGGTTGTGCGGGATGCTTGGGCGGGAACCACGAAATATAACCGTCAGACGTAGGTTTCCTTCGGCGGATGAAAACAAAAAAGGGCTGCTTTCGCAGCCCTTTTTTTATGCGGCTCGCACTCGTCGCGACGTTAGTGTCTACGCGAGGGAGGCGGAGCCGCCGTGCGTGTAACTGGTCTCGAGTATTGGCGGGGCGGAAAGACACCCGTAACTGTCGTCTCGGGCCGCCTCGGAGCTGGGCGCTCGAGGGGGATGCCAGTCGTCCCGGGAAGTCCGTCACCGCGGGGGTCGATGCGCCGATCGATCGGTACCTGGCGCCGTTCTCTCCCCAGCTCGTTCCGCTCGTTGAGTGTCGCCTCCCCGGACAGCTGCTGCTCTTCGATGGTCGTTATGGGAAAGGATCCGGGAGCGGCCGACTCGGTCGCATTGCCGTCACGGGGTGTTGAGTTCCTGGAACGCCTTCCCCTGGTGGTTGTCTCGGCGGGATCGCGCCGCTCCACCGTCGGGGAGCGGAAGAGAACGGCCGCCGAGCGCGACGGGCCGTAGGCGACGATCGGCATACCGCATACATCGTAGCCGACAACGCTCACGCTGGTGCCGGCCTGTTTCATCCGACCGACCCGGTCGAGCATGTCTCTGCGCCTGAGCGCGATCGCCGATGGGTTACCCCGGTAGTAGACGTCGCACGAGTAAAGCCCATCCGATGCATAGTAATTCTGGCGGCCCCCAGCGAACCGCATGTAGTCGCGTCCGATGGGCTCTCCTTTCGCGCCCAGGTACGATGCGAGTGCCTGCGCGGCAGACGCGGGGCTGCGGCGTTCGATGAGACCCCGTATAGCGAGAATATCCCAGTCCCCACCGCTTTCCACGCGCTCGAGGTTGAACGGAGCGCGCGAAGCGAGCGCAATCACGGTCCCGCGGGTGTCGACCTCGTAGCGCCCGTAGCCCTGAGAATAGGCGTATTGTCTGGCGGCGCCGAGGCTCCCCCCGTCCGGTTGCATGTATCCAGCGAAGAAATTCGGCAGGCGTAGCTGCTGCTGGCGGCGAATCCGGACCGATATCCCGGGATAATCCGGGTGCAGAACCTGGATCTGGCCATCGAGATCCATCGAGACGGCGAAGACGTAAGCGTCCTCCGATACCTGGATGGCTGGCGTAACGTAGTTCGACTCCACGCCGGGACCGTTCTGCGAATAGATGTGGACGATTGGTGCTCCCACTCTCGCCCCGTACTGTGCCGCCGAAGGAGACGCCAACACCGCAAAAAGAAATGCCGCGGTACCTCCTATTGATGCCGATCTCACGGTTCGCATGCCGAGCCTCCTTCGTTTGTATACAATTTGTGCAGACGTACTGGCGGGAGTCAATCCCCAAGCGGGGCAAACCGCCGAGCCGCTGGAGCGCCTACCTGAAGGTGTGGGAGCGATTTACCTTGCGCCATGCCGCTCCCGCAACTGCTCTCCATTGTCGAATCGCTTGGAGAGTTCAGAGAGCTTCTGGGCAACCTGCCCTCGCCCGCAAATCGACACGAGATCGGCGGATTGCACGGGTCCAGTGACGCCGTCGTGATCGCGTGCCTATCTGAATACGTTTCACAGAGGTTTTTTGTTGTCGTAAACGACGACGTTGCCGGCGCCGAGCGGTGGCTGGCGGACCTCACGACGCTCGTCGAGCCCGACGCGGTTGCTTTCTACCCGCCGCGGGAAAGCTTCGGCGAGGCTGAAGCGCACGCTGAAATCGCGGGCGAGAGAGTCGAGACTCTGGAGCGAATAGGTCGGGGTGACCTCCGGATTCTGATCACCACCAGCCGCGCTCTTCTCGAGCGCACCCAGCTGCCACGCGCCCTCGCTTCGGCCAGGGTCGAGCTGCGAAAGGGGGACACTCGTCGACCCGAAGATCTGGCTTCCCACCTCGAGAAGATAGGCTTCGAGCGCGTGCCCATGGTGGAGGATGTTGCCCAGTTCAGCGTGCGCGGAGGAATCTTCGATATCTACAGCTTCGGAATGGCGGAACCGGTCCGACTCGAGTTCTGGGGTGACGACATCTCGGAGCTGCGCCACTTCGACCTGCTGACCCAGCGCTCGACTCGCGACGCGGAGCTTGCGTTGGTGCTCCCCGTCGATGGTCAGATCGACGTGGGAGACGGCGAGCCGGAGCGGACTTCCATTCGCGCCATTTTTCCGCCCGACACGTTACTCGTAATCCCGAGCGGCACCCACCTGAGCCCCGAGTTGGAGAGAACATGGACCGAAGCCCAGCACCACATCGATCTGGCGCGGCGAAGAGGGGAGGACACGCCGAGCAGAGATGAGCTGTTTGAATCCCCGGAAACCACGTTGACCGCCGTGAACATGTTCGGCGCGATCGGGCTCTCGGGGGAGAACGCACAGCTCGTTTTTCCATTTCGGGAGCCGGAAGAGATCCAACGCGACATGAAGCGATTGAAGCAGGTCGTGGCCGACGGAATTCCGACGATCATCCTCTGCGACAATGCCGGTCAGGCCGAGCGCCTCGACGAGCTCCTGAACGACGACCGAGTCTCGCCGGCAAGCCTCGCCATCGGAGTACTCGATGGCGGCTTCGTCGTTCCGCCGAGGGGCGAGGGTTTCGCGGGGTACCGCGTACTCACCGACCACGAAATCTTCCGTCGGGAGCGACGGTTTCGTCGATCCCGACGTTACGTCACGGGTACCGCCCTAGAAAGTCTGACCGCGCTCAAGCCCGGCGACTACGTCGTGCATCTCGAGCACGGGGTAGGGATCTACCGCGGCATGGAGAAGCTGTTCGTGCGCGAGAGCACAGTCGAAGTCGCCGTCATCGAATACGAGGGCGGGGACCGGCTCAACGTCCCTCTCTATCGCATCGATCAGATCGAGCGTTATCGGTCGGCGGCCGACGTGACCGGGGACGCGCCTCCGCCGAGACTTCACGCACTCGGCGGAAAACGCTGGGCATCGCAGCGCGACAAGACGCGCGCCGCGATCCAGGAGATGACGGTCGAGCTGTTGGATCTTTACGCCCGACGCAAGGTGGCGACGAGGCCCCCGCATTTCCCCGACACGGTCTGGCAGCGCCAGCTCGAATCTTCGTTCCTTTTCGAGGACACGCCCGACCAGCGCACCGCGACAACTGACGTGAAAAGCGATATGGAGCGTCCGCGGCCGATGGACCGGCTCCTCGTCGGGGATGTCGGTTACGGAAAGACCGAGATCGCGGTGCGTGCCGCCTTCAAGGCGGTCCAATCCGGCCGGCAAGTCGTCGTCCTGGTGCCGACGACGATTCTCGCCGATCAGCACGCCAGAACCTTCAGCGATCGGCTCGCCGATTTCCCATTGAACGTGAAGACGATGAGTCGGTTCCAGACGGCGAAGGAGCAGACGGCCGTGCTCGCGGACCTCAAAGCTGGAAAGATCGACATTGTCATCGGCACTCACCGGCTCCTCAGCGCGGACGTGGCCTTCTCCCAGCTCGGATTGATCGTCGTCGACGAGGAGCACCGCTTCGGTGTCAAACACAAGGAGCGCCTGAAACGACTTCGACTGGACACCGACGTACTGACTCTCACCGCGACGCCGATCCCGCGCACGCTGCATTTCTCGCTCGCCGGACTCCGCGACATGACTCTCATGCAGACGCCGCCGCGCGACCGTTCCCCCGTGCTCACCTACGTCGAACCATGGGACGACGGGCTCATCGACGAGGGAATCTCCCGCGAGCTCGACCGCGGAGGTCAGGTCTTTTTCGTTCACAACCGGATCGAGACAATCGACGGAATGGCCGAGCACATTCGCCGGGTCGTCCCGCGGGCGCGCATCGGTGTCGGGCACGGTCAGATGCGTGAGCGCGAGCTCGAGGAAGTCATGCGCACATTCGTAAACGGCGAGATAGACGTGTTGGTATCGACCATGATCGTCGAGTCCGGCCTCGACGTCCCCAACGCCAACACGATGTTTGTCAACCGGGCCGACACCTTTGGTCTGGCCCAGCTCTATCAGTTACGCGGCCGGGTTGGGCGCTCCCACCGACGCGCGAGCTGCTACCTGCTCGTTCCGGATTCGATCGACGAGGATGCGAACCGCCGCCTCACCATTCTCGAGCATCACACCCAACTCGGCTCCGGGTACCAGATCGCCCTCAAGGATCTCGAGTTGCGCGGCGCGGGAAACCTCCTTGGGCCGGAGCAGTCCGGATTCGTCCACGCCGTTGGATTCGACATGTACCTTCGCATGCTCGACGAGACCGTCAAGCGCGTACTGCGCGGAGACGATGCGCCGAGGCTTCAACCATCGGAGATCTCGCTCGATGTGCCCTCTTATCTGCCCGACGACTACATCACTTCGCAGGACGCCAAACTCGACATCTACCGCAGACTGACGCACATGGGGGACATCGCCGAGATCGACGCCCTGCGAGAGGAAGTGCGAGATCGTTTTGGCGTGTTGCCAGAGCCTGCCCGCGCGTTCTTCGCCACCGCCATTCTGCGCGTTCTTGGGGGCGCATCGGACATCGAATCCGTGCTGGTGCGCGGAAACGAAGCGCGCATTACATTTCGCGAGCACGCGGTGCCCCGAATGAAGGGGATCTCGGCGGCGTTCCACGAGGTACAGTTCCAGGCGGAAGTGCGACGCGCGCATCCGCTTTCCCTCAAGCTCACCCGTCTTGGAGGAGCTGAGATGCTCGATGGACTTGTCCGCGCCTTGACGACGCTGCGCCCCACCTGACGATAGTTAACCCGCACTACGGAAAAATGAAACGTACTCTCGCTATTGCCGCTGCGGCGGCTCTCACACTCTCGGCGTGCTCCGGCCTAAGGGATGCTTTAAGCGCTCATACAGACCGGGTCGCACGCGCCGGGAGCGCCGAGCTCTCCGTCACCCGACTCGCGACACTGCTTGGAAAGTCGCGGGCGCCGATCCGGAAAGACATCGCCAAGTCTATCGCCAACGTGTGGGTTGACTATCAACTCCTCGGGGTGGCCGCCGCGCACAACGATTCGCTCAACGACCCCAAGCTGGTCGACGAGGCGATGTGGCCGGCTATTGCCAACCTGAAGGCGTCAAAGTGGTACGCCATCGTCTCCAAGAATTGGGGCGTCGTTGACAGCGCTGCCGCGCAGCGCCAGTGGGCGTCGGGCGACATTCTCGCCGCCGATCACATTCTGCTGTTCACACAGGGAATGAATGACGCCCAGAAAGCGGATGTGAAAAAGAAAGCCGACTCCATCCGCGCCAAGGTGACTCCAGCCAACTTCGCGGCGACCGCCACGGCCAACAGCCAGGACCAACAGACGGCCCGCCAGGGAGGATCGCTTGGCATCTTCCCAAAGGGCACGATGGTCCCGGAGTTCGAGAAGGCGCTGCGAGCGCTCAAACCCGGCGAGATTTCGCCGGTGATTCAGACGCAGTACGGCTACCATATCATTCGTCGTCCGACATACGATCAGGTGAAAAGCAAGCTTCTGCTCGCGTCCAAAGGTCGCAGCGTCACCGTGGCGGAGAGCACCTACCTCGCCAAGCTCGAAGCCGGCGGCAAGATCGATGTCAAGAAAAATGCGCCCACGATCGTAAGAGCAATTGGCAACGATCCCGACGCATTTCGGCGCGACAATACGGTGTTGGCCACATCGACGGCGGGAAAGTTCACCGCGTCGCGACTCGTTGGATGGCTCGAAACGCTGCCTCCCAACGCCAGAGTTCTCGATCAGATAAAGCAAGCGCCTGATTCTGCGCTCGTGGCGATGGTGCGCAGATTCGCCAACAACGAGCTGGTGCTCAAGCAGGCGGACAGCGCCGGCGTCAAGATCGATCCGGCCGAGATCGCGCAATTGCACGCGAGCTTCCTAAACGCGGTCACACAAGCCTGGAACCAGCTGGGCGTAACGCCATCTTCCCTGCAGGACAGTGCCAAGACCGAGAGCGATCGCGAGAAGCTCGCCGCGAAGCGGATCGACAATTACTTCGAGAGGATGGTGCAGGAGCAGGCGCCCTTCATCTCGGTCCCGACGCCGCTTTCCAGCGTTTTGCGCCAGAAGTACGGCTACTCGTTCAACGACGTCGGGTTCGACAGGGCTGTCGAGCTGGCGGCGAAGATCCGTAATTCGGCCGATTCTGCTCGGAAGGCGGGACAGCCGCCTACTGCGGTGCCGCTCGCTCCCGCCCTGCCACCATCAGCCTCCTCGACTCCTCCCGGCGGCAAGAAGTGATCGAACCACGTTCAGTCACGGGTGTACGACGAGGGATGCTGAGACACTTCCTGGCCACTGCTGCGCTCGTCCCACTTACTCTCGGGGCGCAGACTCCCGTTAGTGCGGCGCGGAGCATTCCTGCCGCACTCCCCATCGACCGCGTCGTCGCGATCGTTGGTGATCAGCCACTTCTGTGGACTGATGTGCTCACCGCCATCAACCAGCGACGGGCACAAGGTCTTAAGATTCCGACGGACTCCGCTCAACAGTCAGCTCTGGGGCGCACAGTTCTCGGCGAGCTCATTGACGAAGAGATCCTGGTGCAGAAGGCCAAGGAGATGAAGCTCGAGGTCGTGGACGCTGAAGTTGCCTCAGCTGCTGACCGGCAGATCAAGGGCATTCGCTCGCAGTTCAAGTCAGACGAGGAATACCGGACCGAGCTGCGCAACGCCGGCCTCGGCTCGCCGGAAGAGTATCGCAAGTCGCTCATCGAGCAGTACCATCGCCAGCAACTGCAGCAGAAGGCGTTTGCAGAGCTTCGCAAGCGCGCGAAGCCGGTGAACGTGACGGAGGAGGAGGTGACGGCCGCTTTCGAGAGGAGTCGCGCCGATCTCCAGAAGCGTCCGGCGACGGTCACCTTCCGACAGATCATTGTGGCGCCCCACGCTTCGCCCGCGGCGCAAGCCAAGGCCAGGGCGCGCGCCGAATCGCTGCTCGTCGAGATTCGGAAAGGCGGCGACTTCGAGCAGATCGCCAAGCGGGAGTCGATGGACCCGGGTACCAAGGCACTCGGCGGAGATCTCGGCTGGAATCGGCGTGGCAGCGGCCTCGTGCCCGAATTCGAGGCGATGATGTTTGCGCTTCGGCCGGGCGAAGTGAGTCCGGTGATCCAGACTGCGTTCGGATACCACATCATTCGCGTGGATCGCGTCCAGTCGGCCGAGGTAAAGGCGCGTCACATTCTGATCGCGCCAGTGATCGATTCGACCGATGTCGCGAGAGCGAGGGTTGAGGCCGATACTGTCGCCGCTCAATGGAGACGCGGCGCGTCCTATGACTCGCTGGTCGTCAAACACCACGATGCTACCGAAGAGAAGGGAGTACTCCAGCCGTTCAACCGCGATTCTCTGCCGGCGTCGTATCAGGCGGCCCTGACAGGTGCCAAGGCTGGAACGATCACCAGTCCCTTCCAGCTTGCGAACCCGCGCGGGCAGCCGAAGTTCGCTGTCCTCCAGGTCGTGACGGCGACCGATGCCGGGGAATACAACCCCAGCGAGATCCGCGACCAGATTCGTGCTCAGCTAGCCGATGAGCGCTCGATCCGGCGGCTCCTCGACGATCTGAGAAGGCAGACCTACGTGTCGCTCAGGATGTAGCAGTGAAAGTGCGCCTTGCCATGACCGTGGGGGATCCTCGCGGAATTGGTCCGGAGATTGTCGCCAAGGCGCTCGCCGACCCACGGGTCAGCGAGCGCTGTGACGTTGTGGTCATTGGTCCCGAAGGCGCCGGAGTGGACGTCGATGAGACTGTCGGGCGCTGGCTGCCGGAGTCCAGCGCC
>CATPBD010000200.1 GCA_955652265.1 uncultured Gemmatimonadaceae bacterium
AGAAGTAGTAGGCGGGATCGAAGAGACGCGACGTGTTCGAGAACGAGTTCCACGGCACGAGCGCGGCAATGCCGAGGGCGACGACGATTGCGAAAAGCCGGTCAGAGAGTGAGCGCCGCTCGCGCCACGCATAGACCAGAAATGCGAGAACGAGGATTACGAGCGCGACAGTTCCCCTGGCGCGGAGCATCGCCGCGCGGCGAAATCCCACTTCCCCGGATTCTGCGAGACGCGGAAGCGCGCGGAGAATGGGTTTCCCCTGACTCGAGAGCACCACCGGCCCGCCTCGCGCATCATCCGGTTGCGCGAATTCATAGGAAGCGACACCCTGAAGCGGCGCCACCCGGGAGTCGAGCGACTCAGTGAGTCGATCCGCGGGTGGAGCGGCATGGAGAACGACCGACGCAACCGTTCGCCGGTCCCCGCGTACCTTCACGACATTCACGGTGGTGTAGAACGGACTGAACGTCGCGCTTACGGGATCCATGAGGGAGTCGAGGTTGATCCTCATCTTCCCGGCCCACGCGACTGGACGGTTGTGATCGAAGACAACAACCGATTCGCCATCTCTTTGCGGTGCGCGACTGGCGAGAAAGGAAAAGGCGGCCTGTGGATCCGTGGGGGCATCGAGCGCACCCGCCGCGCGCGTGTCCAGTCGGCTCATCTCCACGGTGAGTGAGCGCTTGAGCGCCACGACCGCGCCCTTAGCGGCACCCGACGCCTCGCTCCCGTTCCTGGCGCCGCCAGCGGTTCCCGGAATTGCCGGTGTTCTGACCCACATCGCGATCAGAAAAAGCGGGATCGCAGACAACGCGAGGATTGCGCGTCGCCGCAGGCTCCCGCTTCTTACATTCAGACTACCGACTGACGCGATGACTCTTCCCTCCCCCCTTCCAGTTACCGGCCCGTTACGGGTCAAAGAGCTCAACCCGGCGCAGGTCACTGCCATCCTTGGCAACGATCCGCGGCTCATCATACCCATCGGCACGTGCGAGCAGCACGGACCTCATCTCCCGCTCGGCTGCGACACGATCATCGTCGAGCACATGGCCGATGATCTGTCAGCGGAATATGGCGTGTTGCGGGCGCCAACGGTGGAGTACGGCGTAAACGTAGATACGGAGCGGGGGTTCACCGGCAACGCTTCACTGAGGAAAAAAACTCTGCACCGCATGCTGAACGACCTTCTTGATTCGTGGGAGGCGACGGGCGTCCGCGAGTTCATCCTGCTGACCGCGCACGGCCACGATCCGCATCAGGAGGCACTGGCCACCGTAATCACGACCGCCGCGCGCGTCAGGGTCGTAGACATTTTTGGAGTCAATCTCTCCGATCTTCTCCAGGGTCAGAGGGAGGCGATGCATGGAGACGAGGTGGATACGTCCATCATGCTTTTCCTGGCGCCGGAGCTCGTGAACCTCGATCTCGCGCAGGATTATATGATGTCCCGCGAACAGCTGAGACGTTACCGGCGTGGGTGGCTCACCGTTCCGAGCGGCAGTGCCGGCTCGATCGGACGTCCTTCGCTGGCCAATGCCGAGAAGGGGAAACGTCTCTACGAGCGCATTTTTGCGAAGATCAGCGACCGGATTTTTCTTGCTCCCGCTCCAGCGGAGTGAAGCTGCGCTCCGAGCCACGCACGGTGTGGAGCGCTGGAGATCGGTTGGCCCTTCCTTAACTCGATGTTAAGCAAACTCGGTGTGTTCTGCTCTGAAACTCTGTTGTATAGTTTGCCGTACTCTTCAGAAACCACCTCTCCTACAACGATGCGATACTTGCTTCTCTTAGGTCTGGCTGGTGCTGCCACGCAGGCATCCGCCCAGGTTGTCCCGCGTGACTCGGCGCCACCGACCACGGTAACGATAGACCAGGCGATCGACGTCGCCTTGCGGAATAATCCCACGTTGCAGCAGACGCTCAACAACCGTATCGGTGCCCGTGCCGCCGTGCGCAGCGCCTACGGAGCGCTGTTGCCGAGCGCGGATGCGTCGCTCACCGCGCTCAGGCAGCAGGGCGGACAGCAGATCTTCAGCGGCGCGTCGCTCGGTGCCAGCTCGGACGTCAACCAATCGCAGTACCAAATCGGGCTCAACTACCGAATCAACAGCGCGACCCTGATTACACCCAGCCTGCAGCGCGCCAATCGTGATGCGGTCGAGGCTGACATCACTGGCGCATCGGAAAATCTCCGCGGCAACGTGTCGCAGCAGTATCTCATGGCGCTCCAGGCGGAGGCGAACGCAGGTCTTCAGGACTCCCTGGCGGTAGCGGCGCAGCAGGAGCTGATCCTCGCGCAGGCAAGAGAAATCGTCGGCTCGGGCACGCAGCTCGACGTTCAGCGCGCTGAAGTCGCCCTTGGCCTTCAGCAAGTCCAGGTGCTCAAGGCGAGGAATCAGGTGGACATCGAGAAGCTTCGACTGTTTCAGCTCATGGGGATCATCCAGCCGCCGAACGTCAAGCTTGTGAGCCAGTTTCCGGTCACTCCGCTCAACCTGAATCTTCCACAGCTGATCGAGTCCGCCCACAATCAGAATCCAGGCGTAGTCGCGCTGCGCTCGCGAGAGCACGTCGCTGATTTGAACGTCCGCCGCGAGAAGGGCGAGTATTCGCCTACCCTGTCATTGTCGACGGGAATCGGCGGATATACCTACGGTTACGCTAATTCGAGTTTTCCGGTGCAGCAGGCACAGGCGTCGTTCGACGCCGCACGTGTGGACTGCATCCGCACTGAAGAAGTTCGCGCCGCCCTCAACCTTTCCAATCAACTGGCCGCGTGCAACGCGATGGCGTTCACCGACGCGCAGGCACAGGCCATTCGGAGCGGCAACGCGAAGTTCCCATTCAACTTCACAAAGGCTCCGCGCTCGATCAGTGCCACGCTATCGCTGCCGCTGTTCGACGGCTTTGCGCGCGAGCAGCGTTTGCAGGAGGCGATGGCGAGCCGTTCGGACGCGCGCTACAGCGTGAAATCGAAGGAGCAGGCGCTGACCGCCGACGTCACAGCGGCCTATCTCATCCTCGTGACGGCTGAAAAGACGGTGGCGCTCCAGGAGCAGAATTCCGTCAAGGCGAAGCAGGAGCTCAAGCTCGTGCAGGACCGCTATAGAATCGGGGCGACGACGTTCGTCGACCTGACTGAGGCGCGCGCAACTTACGAGCGAGCCGAGAGTGACCGCATCACCGCTGTTTACGACTATCATAAAGCCTTCGCCGCTCTCGAGAGCGCCGTCGGTCATCCCCTTCGTTAATCGGATCGACATATATGAAGAAACGCACCAAGTGGACTGTCGCCGGCGTGATCGGTCTCGCGATCGTGATCATCGGCGTCACCAGCGCGATGAAGGGTCGCAACAAGGCGACCGAAGTCCGCATGGAGAAAGTGCAGAAGCGCGATCTCGTCGCTTCCGTGACCGCGAGCGGCCAGGTTCAGCCCCACACCAAGGTTGATATCAGCGCCGACATCAGCGGACGCATCGTTCGCCTGGCCGTCAAGGAAGGGCAGACGGTGACGCAGGGCCAGTTCCTGCTCGAAATCGACCCGTCACAGTACCGGGCGAGCGTCGAGAGAGCGACCGCTGCAGTTGCTTCGGCGAGGTCGCAGGCGGCGCAGGCGAAGCCGGCTCTGCTCCAGGCCCAGCGCAACTTCGACCGGTTGATGGCGCTCAAGAAGGCAAATCCCACTCTGGTGTCAGACGAGCAACTCGAGCAGCTCAGAACGCAGGTCGATGTCAACCAGGCCACGCTGGAGGCGGCCAATCACGCCATCGATCAGGCGACGGCGTCCTATCGGGACGCGCAATCCCTGCTGAGCAAGACGACCATCGTCGCTCCGATGAGCGGGCGCGTGACGCGCCTCAGCGTCGAGCAGGGCGAGACCGCGATCCAGGGTACTTTCAACAAAGACGCGGCAACGATGCTGACGATCAGCGACATGAGCGTCCTCGAGACAAAGGTGAAGGTCGATGAGACAGATGTCTCGCGAATCAAGATCGGCGACTCGACGGTGGTCCAGCTCGACGCTTTCCCGGACACGACCTTCATTGGCCGCGTCTCCGAGATCTCAAACAGTTCGGTTAAGGGTGCGAGCACCGGCGGCACCGGCGGCTCGACGGACCAGGCGATCGACTACGAAGTGACGATCCAGCTGCTCAATGCTCCGCCGGACACGCGTCCCGATTTCTCGTCGACGGCGAAGATCATCACGTCGACCAGAAACAACGTCATCTCGATTCCGATCATCGCGCTGACCGTCCGTGAGGACAGCGTAAAGCCGGATACCGCTCTCACGCTCGCCAAGAAGGCGCCGGCGAAACAGGTCGGGAGGCGCGACGTCGAGGGTGTATTCGTCGTCGGGTCGAACAACAAAGTCACCTTCCGCGCCGTAAAGGTTGGTATCGCGGGTGAGAAGTACTTCGAGGTACTGACCGGTCTGAAGGAAGGCGAGAATATCGTCGGAGGCACCTATCAGGCGATCCGGGAGCTCAAGGATGGCGCAACGGTGCGCGCACAGAAGGAACAACCGAAGAAGCCGGGCGAGCCGGCGAAGGCCTAATGCATCCAACTGATGAAATACCGCTCAGCACCACCGCTGAGCGGCAGGCGGTTACGGCGGAGGC
>CATPBD010000201.1 GCA_955652265.1 uncultured Gemmatimonadaceae bacterium
CCGCGAGCAGCTCAAGGCGTTGCAGAAGGAGCTTGGCGACGATGATTCGAGCAAGGAGATCACGGAGCTTCGCGACAAGCTCGCCAAGCTCGAGCTTCCGAAAGAGGCCCGGGCTGAAGTTGAGCGCGAGCTGGGAAGACTCGAGCGAGCCGGCCGCGAATCGATGGAAGCTCAGGTGATTCGCACCTATCTCGAATGGATCGCGGAGCTTCCGTGGAACAAGCGATCGGATGATCAGCTCGAGCTCAAGCACGCGGAGACGGTACTGGAGGAGGATCACTACGGGCTCAACGATGTGAAGAATCGCGTCCTCGAATTCCTCGCAGTGAGACAGCTCAGAGCGCAGCAGCTCGCGGAAGAAGTCGAAAAGACCGGCGAGGTACCAGCCGCGAAACTGCTGGCGGACAAGGACGATGCAACGCCTTCGCTCGCGACGAGCGAGGCCGCCGATCGTTTGATCACTGACAAGGCTGAAGCGAAGTCCCGCGCGATGGCGAAGGGACCGATACTGCTTTTCATTGGACCTCCGGGCGTCGGTAAAACATCGATCGCCAAGTCGATAGCAAGATCGCTGGGACGCCAGTACGTACGCGTGGCGCTGGGTGGTGCCCGAGACGAGGCCGACATCCGCGGTCACCGGCGCACTTACGTCGGGGCGATGCCGGGCAGAATCATCCAGGGAATGAAGCAGGCGGGAACCAAGAACCCGGTCTTCCTACTCGACGAAGTGGACAAGCTCGGCACTTCGTATCAGGGCGATCCGTCGAGTGCGCTGCTCGAGGTGCTCGATCCCGCGCAGAACGACACGTTCACGGATCACTATCTGGGAATTCCGTTCGATCTGAGCGAAGTGCTGTTCATTGCGACGGGGAACTTCGTGCAGAACATTCCCGGTCCCCTGCTCGACCGCATGGAGGTCGTCGATTTCGCCGGCTACACGGAGAGAGAGAAGGCGGAGATCGCCAAGAAATATCTGCTGCCGCGGCAGCTCGATGAATCGGGGCTGAGCGACAAGGACATAACCTTCACCGAAGATGCGATCATGTCGATCGTCTCGAACTACACTCGCGAGAGTGGAGTGAGACAGCTGGAACGCCAGATCGGCGCTGTCGCACGCAAGCTCGCGCGCAAGATCGCGGCGAGCGAAGACGTTAAGCACGTAGTGGATGCGGAGACCGTGCGGGAGCTGCTTGGCAGGCCGCGCGTTCATCCTGAACATGCTCTGGCGGAGAGCGAGGTCGGGATCGCCACCGGCATGTACTACACGCCGATGGGCGGCGACATCATGTTCGTCGAGGCGTCGATACGCCGCTATTACGGTAATCGCGAGGGCGACACGTCCGCGCCGACTGGCTCTGGCGGAGCCGTGTCACTCATTCTAACCGGTCAGCTGGGCGACGTGATGAAGGAATCGGCTCGCGCGGCGTTCACCTACGCGACGAACAACGCCGCCAAGCTCGGTATTCCGCGCGACAGGCTGGGCGCTATCGAGGCGCACATCCACGTCCCCGCCGGCGCAATTCCGAAGGACGGGCCATCAGCGGGCATCGCTATCGCGACAGCCCTGGTATCGGAGATGGCCGACCGACCCGTGAGGCAGGATGTCGCGATGACGGGTGAGATCACGCTCCGGGGTCGCGTGTTGCCGATCGGCGGACTCAAGGAGAAAGTCCTTGGCGCGCACCGCGCCGGCATCAAGATCATCATCATTCCGAAGGGGAATGAGGCGGACATCGAGGACGTGCCGGACGAAGTGCGAAACACGCTCGAGTTCCACCCAGTGGAAACACTGAGCGAAGTATTGCGGATCGCGCTCGTCCCGGCGGAGCCGGGCGAGCAGGCGCGACCCTCGAGATGAAAGAGGTCGCGTAACTAGCGACTGCAAACGCAACTGCAACTGAAGTTTGCCTTCCTAGCTCCACCGTAAGGTGACGACTGCCCCTGCGGGTAACGCATAGAGGATGGCTTTGCCGCCGAAGTGCACAGCGAAGGACACTTCAGCCGCCGCGATGTTGAGAACGATGAGTACTTTCGAGCCGTCGTCGACGTTCTTGAAGGCGACGCTCTGTAGCCCACCCACGTTGGTGGTGGAGGCGATGCGATGCGCCCCGGGCCTCACGAACTGGCTGGCGTGGGCGAGGGCGTAGTACTCCACGTTGCGCGTGACGAAGCCGGTGCCGGAGTTGATCGTGATCACTCCGCGGCAGTTGCCGCACCCGCCGAGATGCGGACCAGCGTTCTCGTCGAGCGCGAGATTCCAGAACGCCACGCCCTTTGCCCAGCCGCGAGTGCTGCCGATGATGAGCGTACCGACAAAAAATTTCAGGTTGTCGGCAAAAACTGGTGCCCAGCCCCCGCCGGAGCACTCGGTGAAATACGCGTCCTTCGCGGGATACGCCGCATGTACGTTGTCCTGCGCGCTCACGTCGCCGGCGTAGCAATGCCAGGCGACGCCATTCACATATTTTCGCGCGGCACTGTCCGCGAGCACGGCGAGCGGCGAGCTCGGCAGATCCCAGTTGTGGTCCCAGTCGAGGATCAACGCCTGCACACCGCTCGTCGCGAAGAGCGGCCCGACGTGATTGCCAATCACCGCGGCGCGAGCGGGCGGATCGAGCCGCATGCCCGGATAGTCCGTGGGCTCATACGCTGGCTCGTTCTGCATCGTCACGGCGAAGATCGGTACTCCCTCCGCGGTATATCCCTCGACGAACTTGCGAAAGTACTCGGCGAAGGAATCATAGAACTCGGGCCGCAGAGTGCCCTGGATCAGGCTTCCCGTCGTCTTCATCCAGCCAGGCGGACTCCAGGGTGAGCCAAGGAGCTTGAGCTGCGGATTGATCGCCAGCGCCGCCTTGAGCGCGGGAAGCTTGTCGACGCGATCTTCATCGATCGTGAAGTGTGCCAGCGTGGAATCGGTTTGGCCCGCCGGCATGTCGTCATAGCTGTAGTCGTGCGTGGAGAAGTCCGAGGCACCCATGGGCACGCGCACGAAGCTCAATCCGATGCCAGGATTACGGCCGAACAGCTCGTGCAGAATGGCATCGTGCTGGGCTCCCAGCTTGTGCTGGATGAGATACGCCGAGGCATCGGTCATCGCTGCGCCAAAGCCTATCATCTCCTGATAGCTCGTCGCCTCGTCTACGTCGATGACGATGGGAAATGCGTCTGTCGCGGATCGGATCTGTAAGTCGGGCTCCTGGGAGAGCAGGCGCGACTGGTTCGCCGTGGTGATCCACGCC
>CATPBD010000202.1 GCA_955652265.1 uncultured Gemmatimonadaceae bacterium
GATATCTTCTTCGATTACGACGTCCTCCTCTCGACGGACGCATTCTTTCGGAAGATCATCACCGGAAAGGAGTTCCAGCGGCCGATGTCGAGCGCGGAGTTTCACAACCTCGCCGGCAAGTACGTACGCGAGCGGGAAAAGGCGCTCGGCATCGGGCAGAAGTCGCTGCTTTCAGCCGCGTACTCCGCCGCTGTCCCGATCTACACGTCGTCACCCGGCGACAGCTCGATTGGAATGAACATCGCGGCACTCGCACTCGACGGAAACAAGCTCCTTCTCGACCCCAATCAGGATGTGAACGAGACAGCGTCGATCGTGCTCGACGCCAAGCGGGGTGGAGGAAAGAGCGGCGTCATGATTCTCGGCGGCGGCAGCCCGAAGAACTTCATGCTTCAGACGGAGCCACAGATTCAGGAAGTGCTCGGCATCGACGAGAAGGGGCACGACTACTTCCTTCAGATCACGGACGCGCGCCCCGACAGCGGTGGTCTTTCGGGTGCGACGCCGGCGGAGGCGGTGAGCTGGGGGAAGATCGATCCGGATCGTCTGCCCGATGCGGTGGTGTGCTACCTCGATTCAACGGTCGCGCTGCCGCTCCTCACATCGTACGCGTTTGCGCGCCATGCAGCTCGGCCACTCAAGCGACTGTTCGATCGACGCGAAGGGATGATGAAGCGACTGCGGGACGAGTACGAGAAGTCGTCCGACGCGCCGGCGGCGATCGACCACACCGATTCCAAGCTCCCGCAACATCGTTAGGACGTATGACTTCCGCTTGAGACGGCGTAAAGAAATGAAAAGCTTGAACACGGATGCTTCGGATGGGAACGGATTCACGCGGATCGCTCCAAATGGCGGTATGGCTTTCTAACGCCCGGGCGGTGGTTTTTTTTGTTATTTTCGTAGGACAGATCTGTGCGGCGCTTGTGGCATCCTGAGCGGCAGTCCCAAGAAATCCAAGCCCGCCAAGGGGAGCTATAACGCCTAACGGAGGCGATCCGAAGCATCCGGCTGGTCATCCAAAGCATCCGTGTGTTCAAGACGTTCGTCCTAGATGCCTGCCTGCGCGGTTGACGGCTCCAGACCTGCCAACCGATTGCCTCTCCGAGCAGGACTGCCTAGCTTGGAGGTGCGGCGCCCGGCCGGTCATACGGTCGGGCGTTCGGTTTTATGTGCACGCCAGCCCTATCTGCACAGGCTCAGGTTGTATGCTCGATCAACTCAAGAAAAAACTCGGGGAAGAGGCCGAGCGTCTTCAGCGCGAGCTGAGCATCACGCTGCCGCAGGAGATTCGCAGAGCCGTCGAGATGGGCGATCTCCGCGAGAACAGCGAGTACAAGGCCGCACTCGAGCGCCAGCAATTTGTGCAGGCCAGACTCGGCCAGTTGCGTCAGCGGTTGAGCAAGCTGTCGCAGATCGATGTCTCGCAGATCCCCGCCGACAAGGTGGGTCTCGGCTCGCAGGTAGTCGTGCAGGACGAGAAGACAGGGGAGCGCGAGAGCTTTAGTCTGGTGTTCGGAGATTCCGTGGAGTTCGAGGAAGGCCACGTCAGCATGTCATCGCCCATTGGCAAAACACTCGTCGGAAGAAGCGTCGGCGAGACAGTCGTGCTCAAACTTCCGGCAATGACGCGCCGCCTCAAGATCATCGAGCTAAAGACCATTCACGACGCCGCGTAGCGCCGGCTGCGCTAGCGGACAGAGGATTCGCGGCGCTGGGTAATGCCCTCGCGGACGCTTTGAAGTCGTCCGCCGCAAACGTAGCAGAAACGGCTTGAGGGGGTTGGTGCGCTCTGGTAACATCCCTGCTGGATCACAGCACGGAGACGAGAATGTTGAAGCAGGCTTTTACTACGGCTGCAATCGCTTGCCTTTTTGGGTGTGGCGGAGGCAGTACGAGCCCGGCAACGCAGGTTAACAATACCCCTCCGCCGACTGGGGGAATTTCAGTCATGAACAACCTGTTCACCCCGGATGCGAAAACGGTGTCGGTTGGAACTGCGGTGACGTGGGCGTGGAACTCGTGCACCGATAACGGCGGCTACAACGGGCAGACGTGCGTAACACACGACATACTTTTCGATGACGGCGTCACCTCGGGCCCTCTGTCTCAGGGGACGTGGCCCCGGACGTTCACAAAGGCTGGAGTCTACCCGTACCATTGCTCGATCCACGGCACGGCCATGTCGGGAACCATCACGGTTCAGTAGCAGGTTTGCGGCTATTGCCGCGTGAGGTTCAGGCTTACCAGCTCTTATCGGTTCGATATCTCGAAGTGGCAACGCGGACGTCCGGAGCGATCACAACGCTCCGCGACGTTTGCGTTGACCACCTCCGCCACCAGCGCGGTGACCGCGGCGCACACGCAGTGATCCGCCTCGACGGCGCGAGAGAGGGGACACGCGCGGCCGATGATGTGGAAAGTGGTCCCTGATTTTTCTACCGTGGTCACGCCCCCCAACGCGTTCAGGATCTCCGCCGCACTGGCAACCCGGTTTGGAAGAGAGCCCTGGGGATGGCGCAAGCCACCAGCGAGGCGTTTTCCGACGCGCCTGAGAAACGCGACCAGCTGCGCGCTCGACATCGTCTCGCGCAGCTCCGCCACGCAGGCCGCCAGCACAGGTGCATAAGCGCGCGAGAACGACTCTTCGGCGTCCGGCGTGAGCGTGTAGAGGTCCGCCGGTTTTCCAGCGCCCTGTCGTCTCAGGACTCCTTCCTTCCTGACCGTGCCGGCGCTCTCGAGGGTGGCGAGGTGAAAGCGGACCGCGTTGTCGGTGAGGCCGAGCCGTTTGGCGAGATCGTCGACGGTCCATTTTCCCTCGCGCAGCAGGGCCAACAGGCGGCCACGAGTGGCTTCCTGTTGTGATGAAGACCGTCGGCTGGTATTAGTCATCTGCCCTGAATTTAACGTCGGCGACCGAATAAGTCCAATAAAACCTTGACTTATTATCCGGCTCCCCGTATCCTCCAGCGTAGAAGAGCTTCTCCATCATCGCGTCCAACTGGAGGTTTTCGTAATGCATTTGCCCACCCGGATTCTCACCGCTGTATCGCTTCTGGCCCTTGTCGCTGTGGCCGGACCTGCGCATCCGTCTACTGTGCTGGCCCAGGGAGCAGCGGCCAAGCTTGACGATCCTACCATTGTTGCGATCTTCGACGCGGCCAACACATATGATATGGAAACCGGCTCCCTCGCAGTCAGAAAAGGGCACTCCAGGGACGTCCGGGATTTTGGTACAATGCTGGTGCGCGATCATCGAAATGCCAGAGCACAGGGTCGGGAGCTCTCGAAGTCACTGAAGGTGACTCCCACGCCGCCCAGGGATTTCGCGTTGGCCAAGGCACACGTTGCAGCAATGAAGTCACTCCGAGCCGCCAGGGGCAAGGCCTTCGACCGTGCCTTCCTCCAGCACGAAGTCGATTTCCATAACGCCGTTATCGATGCGGTGACGAATACCCTACTGCCTGCCATTCAGAACGCTCAACTCAAGGATTTGGTGACGAAAGTCGCGCCGGCCTTCGTCGCGCACCGCGACCGGGCGCAAAGCCTGCTCAACGGACTGAAGTGACCGATACCTCTGATGCACTGACTGGTCCCGACCTCACAAAAGGGGTCGAGATCAGCAGTGTCCGTGCTGGCCAGATGATCGCGGGTCATGCGTTCGGACAGCCGGTGCTTCTCGCTCATGTCGAACCGAATTGGTTTGCGGTTGGCGCAAAATGCACGCACTACGGCGCAGCTCTTGTCGAGGGCGTTCTCGTTGGTGAGACCATTCGCTGCCCTTGGCATCACGCTTGTTTCGAGCTGCGGAACGGTGCGGCTTCCCACGCGCCAGCTTTGAACGACCTGCCTTGCTACGATGTCACGCTCGAGAACGACATCGTTCGTGTTACCGAACAGCGCACTGGCGGCCAGCTGCGCGGTAGAGGTAACCGGCCTCGCGGATCGAGGACGCCAGAAAAGGTAATGTTCGAGCCGAACCCCATAAGTGGCCCTAGTTCCGTGGTGATAATTGGCGCGGGAGGGGCAGGTGCTGCCTGCGCTGAAATGCTGCGCCGCGAAGGCTACTGCGGGCCCGTTACACTCATCGACGGCGATAGAGACGCTCCTTACGACAGGCCCAACCTCTCCAAGGATTATCTTGCTGGCAGCGCCCCGGAGGACTGGCTCCCACTCCATCCCAAAGAATTCTATGAGAACCAGCACGTGGAAATTCTGTTGGGAATCACTGCTCAGGCGATCGACGCCAAAGGCAGGACCGTTCGGCTGAGCGATGGAACCAGTCGTGCTTTCGGGGCGCTTCTGATTGCGACCGGCGCGGTGCCGATACGCCTCGACATACCCGGTGGCGACCGCGTCTTCTATCTGCGCACTCTGGCAGACTGCCGTGCCATCATTGACAAGGCCCGAAGCGCAAAGAGCACGGTGATCATCGGCGCAAGCTTTATCGGACTGGAGGTGGCGGCCTCGCTCATCGCTCGCGGTCTCCAAGTCCACGTCGTCTCTCCAGAAAAACTTCCACTCGAGCAAGTACTCGGCGCAGAGCTTGGCACTCTCATCCAAAGCCTGCACGTGCGGGAGGGTGTGGTGTTTCATCTCGGTCGCACCGCCAAGGCGATCGAGGCAAGCGCGGTCGTTCTCGATGATGGCGCGCGGATCGATGCGGATCTGGTCGTAGCGGGTGTCGGCGTGCGGCCGAATCTGGATCTAGCCGAGTCTGCCGGAGTCACCGTCGACAATGGTATCGCTGTCAACGAGTTTCTCGAGACAAGTGTGAGCGGCGTGTTCGCCGCCGGCGATGTCGCGCGCTGGCCTGATGCGTACTCCGATGCTCGCCTTCGGATCGAGCACTGGGTCGTCGCTGAGCGGCAAGGACAGGTGGTCGCGCGCAACATGCTCGGCTACCGCGACCGATTTGATGACATTCCGTTCTTCTGGAGCGCGCACTATGACAAGTCCATTCGGTACACGGGTCACGTAGAACGCTGGGATGACACGCGAATCGACGGCGATCTGATGAAAATGGATTGCGCTGTCTCCTACATGGTTGGAGGACAGCGACGAGCGATCGCTACGATCAATCGCGACCGCCAGAATCTGGAAAATGAACTGGCAATGGAGAACGAGCTACTGCTGAAGTCGCCGCCGCCCGAAACGATTCGAGCGGCAGACGTCTGATCAGGTGGCTACACAGCTCGTTCGCGACGCTTCACCCAGTTTTAAGTTCCTAGAAGATCCCGAACATCCGCTCGACGTCCCGCTGGTACTCCCGGACTCGAGCGCTTTTCGTCTCATCGTTCCAGCCCAGCAGCGGGGCCACTATCTCAGCGGCACGAGGTGCAATGCCCAACCCGTGATCACGTGTCTCGAACGCAAGGTGGGTGCGCCGGATCAGCAGGTCCGAAAGCGTTTGAGCCATTTCCACGCGCGCTCCGTAAACAAGGTGAGCCCCAGTATAGGGAAGCGCTTCCACCAATGGCGTAGAAAGGTTTTCGTCCTCGCGTTGCAGTCGAGCGATCTCCGTCGCGCGATTTGCCCCGGGGAGCTCGATCGAGTCGGTAGCCGCGTGTCGACGTCCCTGACCGAGTGATCGCTGGACGAGATCAACGATCTCCGCCGCCATTGCTCTGTAGGTGGTGAGCTTTCCGCCGGTGACATTCACGACTCCCGAGCTGTCCGTAACGATGCTGTGTTCGCGGGAGACGATGCTCGGGTTGGTCGTCGCCGCGGTCGCAAGCGGACGAATGCCGGCCCACGCGCTCACTACATCATCGCGCGTCAATTGCGCGCGCGGAAAGTAAGCGTTGGCTGAACGAAGCAGGTAATCGACGTCATCGAACGAAGCATGAATTATCTCGGGGGATTCGTTCGTCCAGGTATCCGTGGTGCCAATGATCGCCTGCGGACCTGCGGGCAGGCAGAACATCACCCGCCCATCGACCGGTGAAATGAGCGTCACCGCATCCCGGTTGCCCACTCGCTCGCGAGCCACTGAGATGTGGACGCCCTTGCTGCCGCGACGGCGTCGGGCGCGCTCCTCGGTGCTGAAGCTGTTCTCCCAAACGCCGGTCGCATTCACGATCACACGAGCGCGCACTTCGTGGGCTTCACCGCCGTACTGTGACTTCACAACGGCGCCGATCGCCTTCCCCTTTTCTCTCAGAAGATCGATTACGCGCGTGTGGCTCACGATGCTCGCCCCATTCTCTCGCGCCGCGAGAGCGTTGGCCACCGTGAGCAGCGCATCGTCGGTGCACGCGTCGTAGTACACCGCGCCGCCGGTCAACCCGGTCCTCTCGAGACTCGGTTCGCGCGCGATAGTCTCGGCCGCGTCGAGTGTGAGGTGTCGACGCGACCGACCGGCCGCCATGAGCTGGTAAACCAGCAGGCCCGCGCTCAGCTTCACTTTTCCCACGCGAGCGCCACGGTAAATCGGCCAGGTGAAGGCGAGCGGCTTCACGAGATGCGGTGCGATTCGGAGCAGCGTCTGTCTCTCGCGAATGGACTCGTGAACGAGATGGAGCTGACCCTGCTCGAGATACCTGATGCCGCCGTGGATCAGCCTGGACGAGCGACCCGAAGTGCCGCTCGCAAAATCGTCCCGCTCGAACAGCGCCACTTTGAGGCCCCGCATCGCCGCGTCGCGCGCCACGCCGCAGCCGGTGATGCCGCCCCCGATTACGAGAAGGTCGAATTTTTCTGGGGAAAGTCCGGGCATTCTCGTTTGATGTCGGGATTGTCACGAAGCCAGCCGAAGTATAAGGAATTTGACCGCAAGATTCGGATATCGTGGGCCGGAAGGGACCGGCATCATTCGCTATGAGAAGGGAACACAGACCGTTTGACAGTGAGGAGACAATGCAGTCCTACCGCGTAGTGGCCGTCGGTGACCCAATCGCAAGCGCTGTCCGCAAAACGTTGCGGTCACCGGGCTACGGTCATCCCGCGCACACGGAGGTGGCCACCGGTTACGGGCCATGCCGCCAGTGCCTGAGAACCTTTGTCGTCGGGAGCGACCGTCGGATACTGTTCACGTACGACCCGTTCTACGGAACCGGAAAGCTTCCGCTGCCCGGCCCCGTTTTCATCCACGAGCACGACTGCCAACGATATCCCGAGGATGCGGGCTTCCCGGTCGACTTGCTTTCCCACCGCCTCACTCTCAACGCCTATGGGCGTGGTCAGCGACTGGTTGCGCAGAGCTATGTTTCCAATGGTGATGCCGAACCTGAGCTCCAGCGGCTGCTCCAGGACCACGAGGTAGCGTATATCCACGTGCGGGATACTGACGCTGGCTGTTATGATTTTCGTATCGAGAGGACGAGCGATGAAGAGGGCGTTAATGGCAGTGCGCAATCGAATGGAGGAGGATCCTCCCATGAATGAAGCCGTTGCCTGGGAGTCCGTACTCCACAGAGACCCGTCTGCCGATGACCGTTTTCTCTACGGCGTCACCACTACGGGCATCTATTGTCGTCCGTCGTGTCCATCGCGGCGGCCGAAGCGCAACAACGTCGCATTCTTCTCTTCAGCGGAAGCCGCTGAGCGGGCGGGATTCCGTGCCTGCCAGCGCTGCCGTCCAAATCGCGCGAAGTCATCAAACCGTGCTGTAGAACGCGCGCGGGACTACATCGACACACACCTGGGCGACCTCAGCGAGGAGCGCATCACTCTCGAGCTGCTCGGCGAGGCGTCGGGGCTCAGCCCGCATCATCTCCAGCGGAAATTCAAGGACGTAATGGGACTGACACCAGCCCAATACATCCGCGCGCGCAAGAGTGAGCGCCTCAAGGGCGAGCTGAAGCGTGGCGAGACAGTGAGTCGCGCCACCTTCGGCGCGGGTTACGGATCCAGCAGCAGAGTGTACGGCACCGCTGACGCGCAACTCGGCATGACGCCGGCGACCTATCGACGCGGTGGAGTAGGCGTGCACATCGATTACGTGATTGCCAAGACATCACTGGGCGCTCTGCTGGTGGCGGCAACCGAGCGCGGCGTCTGCGCGGTAACACTCGGCGACGACGCGAGCGCTCTCGAATTAGCGCTCGCTGAGGAATACCCGGCGGCGACACGCACACGTGCCGCGGCCCAATCGAGTTCGCTGGCGTCCTGGGTTGAAGAGATCGTCGCGACTCTGGACGGCAGCAGCACACGGGCCGACATCCCGCTTGACGTGCGCGCATCCGCCTTTCAGTGGAAAGTGTGGCGCGAGCTCCAGAGGATTCCGCTCGGCGAGACGCGCTCGTACAGCGAGATCGCAAGCGCGATTGGATTGCCGAGGGCCGTGCGCGCCGTGGCCGGTGCATGCGCCAACAACCGTGTTGCCGTCGTTGTGCCGTGTCATCGTGCCGTAAGACTGGACGGTGGACTTGGCGGTTATCGTTGGGGACTGGAGCGCAAGAAGAAGTTGCTGGAGAAAGAGCGTATGATTCGAGATAAACACACGTCCTAGATAGATAAACGGCGCCCGTCTATGTTCCCTGCATGGCTACATATGGGAACGGGCGCCGGGTCGCGATAGTTGCCGGCGTACGGACGCCTTTTGCAAAGGCGGGAACGGCATTCAAGTCAATTTCGGCGATCGACCTCGGCAAGCTCTGCGTTGCGGAGCTGCTCCAGCGCACCAACCTCGACGGAAAGGAGGTTCAGGCGCTCGTTTTCGGCACCGTGATCCCTTCTGTCCTAGCGCCAAACATCGCGCGTGAAATTTCGCTTCTTCCTCTTCTGCCCAAGGGTGTCCAGGCATTCAGCGTCAGCCGCGCGTGTGCCTCCGCCAATCAGGCGATAACCGACGCAGCTGATCAGATCGCGCTCGGACACCTCGATGTTGCGATCGCCGGTGGTGCGGAATCTCTCTCGAACATTCCGATCCTGCATTCACAGGGATTTGCGGAAGCGCTCGTTCTGGCCTCGAAGGCGAGATCGTTCCCCGCGCGACTCAAAGCTCTGGCACGCATCCGTCTGAAGGATCTGATCCCCGTCACTCCCGCGATCGCTGAGCCTTCGACCGGCGAGACAATGGGTCAATCGGCGGAGAAAATGGCAAAGCTCAACGCCATCGCGCGTGAGGAGCAGGACCATTTTGCGCTTCGGTCACATCGTCTCGCCGCCGCCGGGACTGCCGACGGCAGATTGACGGCCGAGATCATGCCGGTCTATGTGCCTCCGAAATTCGACAGCGTGCTGACCTCAGACAATGGCATTCGGGAGGATACGAGCTACGAGCAGCTTACGGCGCTCAAGCCCGTGTTCGACAGGAAATACGGCACGGTGACGGCCGGGAATTCATCACCACTGACCGATGGCGGCGCGTGCGTGCTTCTCATGAACGAAGAGAAGGCGCGCGCATTCGGCTACCCCCCGCTCGGAATCATTCGCTCATACGCGTATGCGGCGCTCGACCCGGGGGAGCAGCTGCTCCAGGCGCCTGTGCTGGCCGCGCCAGTGGCGCTCAAGCGTGCGGGACTTTCATTGAAGGACATCGATCTGGTGGAGATGCACGAGGCTTTCGCGGCGCAGGTGCTCTCCAACCTCAAGGGATTCGAGTCGAAGTGGTGGGCGGAGCGAGCTGGATTTTCGCAGCCTGTTGGCGAAGTCGACCGAGCCAAGCTCAACGTGATGGGTGGGTCGATTGCGATCGGACATCCATTCGGTGCGACGGGCGCGCGCATCACGACAACGCTCCTCAATGAATTGCGGCGACGCGGTGGGCAGTTCGGGCTCATGACCGTTTGCGCAGCCGGAGGGATGGGCTTCGCGATGGTGGTTGAGAGAACTCGATGAGCTCGACCTCCGAAGTCACGATCGGCGGGCTCGTGGGAACACGATGGAAACCGGCACTGTCGGTGGAAGTCAGCGATGGCATCGCGATCATCACCTTCGATTTGCCGAACGAATCGGTCAACAAGCTGAACCGCGCGGTGAAGGACGAGTTCGTGGCGCTTGTGAGCAGGCTCGAGCGCGATACGACCGTTCATGCCGCGGTGTTCATCAGCGGCAAGCCGGACGTGTGGATCGCCGGCGCGGACATCGAGGAGTTTCTCGCGCTCAAGACCGCGACCGACGCGGAAAGGTTGAGTCGCGACGGTCAGATGCTCCTCGACTCTGTAGAGCGCCTGCGCATTCCGATCATCGCCGCAATCCACGGCGCGTGCCTCGGCGGCGGGCTGGAAACCGCGCTCGCGTGCCGCTATCGGATCGCCACCGATCATCCGAGGACAATCCTCGGACTGCCTGAGGTTCAACTTGGATTGATCCCTGGTGGAGGGGGGACTCAGAGGCTCCCGCGGCGGATCGGGCTCACGAACGCACTCGACCTGATCCTCACGGGAAAAACCGTTCGTGGAAAGAAAGCGCTCCAGCTCGGGCTGATCGATGAGCTGGTGCACCCTTCGATACTTCGCAGTGTCGCGATACAGCGCGCCCGCGAGGTCGCTGAAGGAAGGCGGAAGAGTGAGCGACATCGAAGCGGGATTAAGGGACTGTTCCTCGACGCGAATCCCGCCGGCCGAGCCATGGTGCTCCGCAAAGCGCGCGAGCAAACGCTGGCCAAATCGCGCGGACATTATCCGGCGCTCATAGCCGCGATCGACGTCGTTCGGGCCGGATATGAGAAGGGAGTCGCGCACGGATACCGTGAGGAGTCGCGTCGCTTTGGCGAGATGGCGATGACCGATGTCTCTCGGCAGTTGATCTTCCTCTTCTTCGCGACGAACGAGCTGAAAAAGGATCCTGGTGTAGAGCCGTCCCAGTATCCCGATCTTCCCGTGTCGGCCTTCGAGCCGTTACCAGTTGAGAAGATCGCGATCATCGGCGCTGGGTTCATGGGAGCGGGCATCGCGTCGATTGCCGTAATGCACGGAAGCCTGGTTCGACTCAAGGACGCCGATCACGCGCGCGTCGCCAAAGGCTATGCAGCAGTTCGTGATGTTCTGAAGGAGCGACTGACAAAAAAGCAGATTACCAAGGTCCAGTACAGTGACTACATGGCGCTGCTTGGCGGAACCGTCGATTACTCAGGATTCGGAAACGTGGATCTGGTGATCGAGGCCGTCTTCGAGGATCTCGCGGTCAAGCACCACGTGCTGCGCGAAGCGGAGGCATCGATCCGTCCGAGCGCCATCTTTGCCACCAACACATCTACGATTCCAATCGGACAGATCGCGCAGGCCTCGAGCCGCCCGGAGCGGGTGATCGGCATGCACTTCTTCTCTCCCGTGCACAAGATGCCGCTGCTGGAAGTCATCACGACTCCGGACACTTATCCGCAAGTGACGGCGACTGTCGTCGCCTACGGGAAGAAGCTGGGCAAGACCGTCATCGTAGTGAACGACGGTCCCGGGTTCTATGCCAACCGGATTCTGTCGCCGTACATCAACGAAGCGGGGATTCTTCTCGATCAGGGAGTCGCGGTAGATATCATCGACAAGGCTCTCGTCGATTTCGGGTTTCCCGTCGGGCCAATCACACTGATCGACGAAGTCGGGCTCGATGTCGCCACCAAGGCCGGAAAGATCATGACCGACGCTTACCCGGAGCGAATGCAGCCCGCGAAATCAATTCAGGCAGTCGTCGCAGCCGGCCGCTACGGGCGCAAATCAAAGAAAGGATTCTACAGCTACGACAAGGAAGGCAAGAAAGGCGAAGTGGATCCGTCGGTGTACGCCATTTTCCTCGCGCCGGGAAGCATTCCCGTAGCGCCGTCGATTACCTCAGCCCCGGCGGATCCGTCGGCTCGACCAGACATGCCCGCCGTGCAGATTCAGCAACGTACCGTGCTCGCGATGTTGAACGAAGCCGCACGCTGCCTGAGCGATGGAATCATCCACGCGCCTCGCGATGGCGACGTCGGTGCGGTATTCGGAATCGGCTTTCCTCCCTTCCGCGGCGGACCCTTCCGCTACATGGACTCGCTGGGAATAAAGATCGTAGTACAGCGTCTCGAGGACCTCAACGCGCGCTTTCCGGGGAGATTCGAGCCGGCCGAGCTGCTGCTTGACATGGCGCGTCGCAACCAGTCTTTCTACGCTTACGAGCGCGTGTGAGAGGTAGAGCAGCTGCCAAGATGCGTGTCTTCGCCGCTGCGGCGGGACTCACGATTGGAATTACGTCGTGCACGCCAACCGTCCCAGCACCTGTGAGTCCCGCCTCGTATCCACGCACCCGTCCCGAGCTCACCAACTATAGGGAAACATCACACTATAGCGACGTGCGTAGCCTCCTTGATTCGCTGCGAAAGCTCCGCGCGCCACTCGTGTTCGGGTCAATTGGAAAGACGAACGAAGGACGGGAGATCCCGTTCGTCATCGCCTCGCGTCCAGTTGTCTCCACGCCCTCGGAGGCGAAAAGACTGGGTCGTCCGATCGTGTATGTGCAGGCAAACATTCATGCGGGCGAGATAGAAGGAAAAGATGCGCTGCTGGCCCTGCTCCGCGACCTGACGTTCTCGAGCAAGCCGAATGCGCTGGATTCGATTGTTTTGATCGCCGTGCCGATCTACAATGCCGATGGCAACGAGCGCTTCGCCCCGCAGTCGGTCAATCGGACGGAGCAGAATGGACCGGAGATGGTCGGGATTCGCGCGAATGCGCAGAATCTCGACCTCAATCGCGATTACGTGAAAGCTGAAGCGCCGGAGACGCGCGCGTCCCTGGCAATGTTCAATACCTGGGATCCCGATGTCTTCGTCGATCTTCACACGACCGACGGGAGCTTTCACGGTTACGCCCTTACCTATTCCCCGTCGCTGAGCCCAGCCGCGGTCTTCGGCGGCGTCTACGCGCGCGATTCATTGTTGCCCCTTCTTCGGAGCCGCATGCGCGCCCGAGACGGCTTCGAAGTATTCGATTACGGAAACTTCGTCAGTGACGGGCGCGGGCTTGTCGCGGACACGACAGTACCAGATGGGTGGGCGACCTACGACGCGCGCCCGCGCTTTGGAACCAACTATTACGGAATCCGCGGGCGCATCGCGATCCTGAGTGAAGCTTATTCGCACGATAGCCTCGAGCGGCGCATCGCGTCGACCTATGCGTTCGTCAGCGAGATCCTTTCGCTCGTCGGCGAGAAGGGGGCGGCGATCAAGTCACTCACTGCGCGTGCTGACAGCCAGCCGTTGGCGTGGGGTCGGTCGCCCGACTCGGTGCAGATGGTGCCGGTCCGCTCTGAGCTTATCGCCAGTACGCCGAGGCTCAATGTGATCAAGGAAGATTTGGAGAAAACCGGCGACTCGTCTCTAACCCAGCCGGGAGTTCCGCGAGGGGAGCGAAGGACCGGCCGCTACAGAACTGTCCGCATGCCCGTCTACGACAGGTTCACCTCGACGCTGGATCGCGTGCCTCCGGCGGCCTACGTCATCGCGCCTGAAGACACGGCAGTCGTTTCATTGCTTCGACTGCACGGCATCCGGGTCGACAGATCCGACTCCGCGTGGACTGCGCGGGGTGAATCGTTCGTCATCGACTCTATCATCACCAACCCGCGGCCGTTTCAGGGACACCACGAAGTGCGGCTCAGAGGTCATTGGGAGCGGGGATTGCAGTCACTGCCGCCGAATTCTTTCATTGTCTCCACGGCTCAACCGCGCGGCGCGCTTGTCGTGTATCTCCTCGAGCCCGAGAGCGACGACGGGTTTACGACCTGGAACTTCTTCGATAGCCATATCCAGAAGGGCGGCAAGTATCCGGTGAAACACATCTTTGATCTGCGGCGCGGTCGAGGTGCTGCGCTCCGTCGCTCGTCGGCATCATCGCCACCGTCACTCCAGAACTAATGCTCCGTAGCGCGTTGCTTTACCTGTCCGGCCAACAGCAAATATTCCGGTTCGTCCGCAACAACAAGCTCGCCAAGAGTTTTGCCAATCGGTTCGTTGCCGGTGAGACGCTCGAGAGTGCGCTTGTCGCGGTAAGTCGCCTCAATGCGAGGAGAATCACTGCGTCACTCGATCTCCTGGGCGAGAGTGTGCACAACGAGGCCGAAGCGCGTGCCGCAGGGCAGGCTTACGTCAACATGCTCGACCGGATCTACGAGCGAAAACTCGACGCCAATGTCTCTGTCAAGCTCACCGCGATGGGCCTGGACATCTCGGAAGATCTCTGCGTCGCGATCATGCACAAGATCCTACAGCGCGCGCGCGAGTACCGTACCTTCGTCCGCCTCGATATGGAGTCGAGCGAGTACACAGAGCGGACCCTGGATCTCTTCGAGCAGAGACTGTACCCGGCCTATCGCGAAAATGTGGGGATTGTGCTCCAGAGTTATCTCTACCGCACCTTTGCCGACGTCGAACGGGCGAATCTGATCAAGGCGCGGGTGCGGATCTGCAAGGGCGCGTACAAGGAGCCGGAGACGGTAGCTTACCCGGACAAGAAGGATGTCGACGCGAACTACATTCGCAGCATGCACGCTCTCATGCTTCATGGGAACTATCCTGGTATCGCGACACACGACCAAGCCATCATCAAAGACGCGAAGCGATTCGCCAAAGAGAATCAGATCCCACCATCCACCTTCGAGTTTCAGATGCTGTACGGAGTGCGGCGTGATCTGCAGGACCAGCTTGTGCGCGAGGGATATCGCATGCGCGTTTACGTCCCGTTCGGAACCCAGTGGTATCCGTACCTGATGCGCCGCCTCGCGGAACGTCCGGCGAACGTCGCGTTCCTCACCGGAAATGTCTTCAAGGAGATGGTCGGCAAACGCCGCCACAGGTAATGGGACGATTCCTTCCCCCCGATCACTCGAAGGGTGACCCGAACACGATCGGCGGCTACATGGCCGTGCACGACAGGCCAGCGGCGTTCGAGGGAAGCGACGGTGCATCCTACAGCGTCGAGATCGTCACCGATAACAGCGGAGACAGGTCGCGCCCATTTGCGGGCTATCTCCTCTTCGTGCGCTGGCGCGAAGGCGACCCGGTCGCCAGCGGACATCTTGAAACCGAATTCCTCGCTTTCGCCACCACCGAGGACGAGGCGCGACAACTGGTTGGTGCGATGCTATTGAACGAGGTTAAGTCACGCCTCGACGAGCTCATCAAGGCCAGAAGGGCCGAGCTTCTCCCCTGGTGGGACGCGATGCACCAAGAGGGTAGCCCTTGAGCCGAAAGGAAGGCGTCGTGCTGAAGGGTACCGGAGGCATCTGGCACGTCCGCGCCGAATCGGGCGAGATACACGAAGCATCGCTGCGCGGCAGGCTCAAGCAGGAACGCGAAGAGAGCAAGAAGCTTGCTGTCGGTGATCGTGTTGTCCTCGAGACGGACGAGCGTGGAGCGCAGTGGGCGATCGCTGAGATTCTGCCGCGGCACTCAAAGCTGGCGCGCCGAGCGCCTGGTGCAGGGCAGGGCGAGCGGATCGTGGCCGCGAACGTGGATCAGGTCGTCGTCGTATTCGCCGCCGCCAAGCCGGAGCCGCATCGGAGAATGCTGGACCGGTTTCTTGTCATCGCCGAGGGCAATTCACTTCAATCCCGCATCGTCATCAACAAAATCGAGCTGGTCGATCGTGCCGAAACGGAGCGGACGTTCGCCGACTACGTCCGAGCCGGCTATCCGGTGCACTACACCAGTGTCAAGCAGCGTGTCGGACTCGACGAGTTGCACGACGAGCTGGCGGGGAAGACTTCGGTGCTTACCGGCCCGTCCGGAGTCGGGAAGTCATCGCTGATGAATTCGATGTACCCCGGTCTCGATCTCCGGGTTGGCGAGATCAGCGAGTCGGTGAACAAGGGTCAGCACACAACGGTCGGCGCGCTGCTGCATCCGCTTCCCGACGCCGGGTACGTGGTCGACACTCCGGGTCTCCGGGAAGTCGGTATGTGGGGCCTCGCGTCCGAGCACCTCGACGAATGCTTCCGCGAGTTCGTTCCTCACATCGCCGAATGTCGCTTTGGAAACTGCACTCACCGCGTCGAGCCGGGATGCGCGGTGCTCAAGGCTGTGAAAGAGGGCTCGATCAGCGCCGAGCGTTACGACAGCTACCTTCGACTGCGGGAGGAGATGGAAGATGCGGAGAGAAAGTGGGCGCCATACAGTGCGGCATCCAAGCCGCAGAAGCGGCGCTGATAACTGCAACTAAACGGGCGGGAACTGACAACTGACAACTGCAACTGAACAGGCAGGAGTTGCCAGTGGCCAAGATTTCAGTTTGTTAGTTCACTACGCCCAGACTTTACTTAGCGCGCTTCAGGGTACAGGCAAAGGCCTGTGCCTTAAGACTACTGAGGAAAGTCTGGGCGTCGTGAACTAATCACTAACATCTACGTCACTGACAGCTCTTGCCTGTTCAGTTGCAGTCAACGAGTTCCTATGACTCCCCTCGGAGCTCGACCGTCCAGGCGACTTGAATATCGCTCCTCAACGAGTCGCGCACCGAGCAGTACTTCGTCGCCGACAGCTCGATTGCGCGCAGCGCCTGGTCCTTCTCGATGCCTTTACCCGCGATTCGAAAATTGAGCGTGATGTACTTGTATCGATGTGGAATCGTATCGACGCGCTCACCTACGACATCGATCTCGAGCGACTCGATAGGCGTGCGCTGTTTCGCCAGAATGTCGATGACATCGTAGGACACGCACGTAGCGAGTGCGCTGAGCAGCGTTTCCGGCGGACTCTGTCCCGTTTCACCGTCGCCATCGATGCGGGCCGCCGGTCCATTCGGACGTCCCGCATCAAAACGGTGGCCACCAACCCACTCGACGTGTATCCGCGAGGGCTTGGTCGCAGTTTGCGCCGGGGCACGAGCCGTCACTTCTCGGCGCCCTTCTCGATTGGAGCGCGGACGGCGTTGCCCCACTCGGTCCAACTCCCGTCGTAATTCCTGACGCGGTCGTAGCCGAGCAGGTAGGTGAGCACGAACCAGGTGTGCGAGGAGCGCTCCCCAATTCGGCAATAGGCAACGATGTCGTCTGCCTTTTTTAATCCCTTCTCCTTCTCGTAGATCGTGCGCAGCGATTCGGCATCCTTGAAGCTCCCATCCGGATTCGCTGCTCGTGCCCAGGGAATGCTCTTCGCGCCCCAGATGTGTCCACCGCGGAGCGTGCCTTCCTGCGGATAGTCGGGCATGTGCGTGCGCTGCCCCGTGTATTCCTCGGGCGACCGCACGTCGATCAAAGGCTTGCCGCTGTCCGAGTGCTCGCGCACTTGCTTGAAGAACGCCCGGATCTTTTCATCCGATCGCTTCGGCGCCTTGTAGCTGGTCTTTTGAAGGTGCGGAACTTCGGTGTTGAAGGGACGGCCTTCCTGTTCCCATTTGATGCGTCCGCCGTCCAGCAATTTCGCATTGGTGAAGCCAAAAAGCTGGAACACCCAGAAGGCATACGCGGCCCACCAGTTGTTCTTGTCGCCGTAAAACACGACGGTCGTGTTCTCGTCGA
>CATPBD010000203.1 GCA_955652265.1 uncultured Gemmatimonadaceae bacterium
AAGAAGGAGGGTGGGGATGTCCTCGCAGGCGACGTGCTCGCGTAGCAAGAGACTCTGGCTGGGTGCCCGCGAGCGAGCGCTAGCCGCTCGTGGGCTGACAGAGGCTCGATGTGTGTAAGCCGAGCCGGGTGCCCGCTTGCGGGCGCGTGCCGAAGAGGACATCCCCGCCCGACGCACCGGCGAAACGATCAAGACTGCGTGTCAAAGCAGCGGCGCGGCGAAAAGCTTAGAAGAAATCCTCTAACCAGATCTTCAGCCGTTTCGTGAACTTGTCGACGCCGGCTCCGGCGAGCGCCTTGTGCTTGCTCGTCGGCGAAAAACCGGCCGCGGCGCGATGCGCTCCGTAGAGCGCCAAACCCACAACCGTCGCGAAGCGCGGCGCATCTACCGAATCACTGAGCCCGCCGATGTTTTCTTCCGGTGAGCCGATTCTAACGCCTGTTCCAAACACGTCCGCTGCGAGCTCGGCAACACCTTGCATTGCCGCTGCGCCACCCGTGATCACCACACCCGCGTTCAGCCGCTGCGCAAAGCCTGCCCTCTGGATCTCGTTCAACACGAGATTGAAGATCTCGTCCATACGCTGGTGGATGATGTGCGCGAGGACTTCTCTCGGGATGTGCCGGTCGCCCTGCGCAACTGTGCTCGGAAGCTCAATCACATCGTGCGGGTCCACGAGCGGCTCGTACGCGCAGCCATACCTCTCCTTCAACCGCTCCGCATCGGCCTGAGTGACGCCGATTCCCTGCACGATGTCGCTGGTAACATTGTTGCCACCGAAGTTGACGGTACCGAGGTGGCGGATTTTCCCCTCATGGAAAACCGCGATGTCAGTCGTGCCGGCGCCCATCTCCACGAGAGCGACTCCAAGCTCCTTCTCGTCCTCAGTCAGAACACTGAGGGCGCTTGCGAGAGGCTCCAGCACCAGCTCACGCACGCGGTAGCCCGCCTTTTCTACAGACTTCCGCAGATTCATCGCCGGCGAAGCGCCGATTGTAACCAGATACATCTCCGTCTCGAGGCGGGTGCCGATCATTCCAATCGGATCGCGAATCCCCTGATTCTTGTCGACGGTGTATTCCTGGGGAATGGCGTGAAGCAGCTCGCGATCCTGCGGCACCTGCTGCGCGCGAGCGACTTCGTTGGCGCGGTCAACGTCCGCCTTGGATATCTCGTCGCCATTCACCGCGACGATTCCCTTGCTGATCATCGCCCGCACGTGCTCACCGGCGATTCCGGCGTAGAGGGTGCCGACTTTGGCTCCTGCCATCCTTTCGGCATCCTCGATCGCTTTCTTGATCGAGCGCGTAGTCTCCTCGATGTCCGACACAACGCCGCGGCGCAACCCGGTGGTGCGCGCCTGGCCGACGCCCAGAATCTTGAGCGTAGGTTTGCTCTTCTTGTCGCCGACCGCTTCGGCGATCACCACGGTTGTCTTGGCGGAACCGATGTCCAGACCAGCGATGATGCGTTCCGGATTCATTGCAGCCTTGCGATCACCTGATCGCGATAACGTAAATCGAGCTCGCCTACGTGTAGCTGTCGGCGCGCGAGGTCATTCTCAACCGGAAAGATATCGGCCAAGCGCTCTACTGACAGCCCTAAGGGAATACGCACTCTCAGCGTCCCGGCGCGCGATGCAGACGTGTCGCTCCCGGAGTGAGGCCTTTCCGTCGTGCTGCGAGAGAGCGTAAGCAGGATCTCGTCCCTCCCCGCACGTCGCGCCTCTTCGATGCGGGAGAACAAGCGCGGCTCCGCGCTTCGAATGGAGCCGACGAGCTTAAGAAGAACAGGATCCCTCGTCGCAACAATGGGCAGATCGAGATTTGTACGCGCAGGGTCGATCGGGAGCTCATGACCGAGAGAATCATACGGAAGAAGTCCGTTCGAGCTTTGTATCAGCGCCACCGGCTCGTTTTCCTGCACTGTCACCACCAGAGTTCCCGGCATTCGTCGGGTGATCGTGACACCAGTAACCTGAGGATGATGGCGTACTCGCTCGCGCAGAGGCTCCAGATCGTCCCACAGCGACATCAGCGTGTCAACCTTTAGACGCGCGAGGATCTCGTTGGGCTGCAGATAGCGAACGCCGCGAATCTCCACGGTACGCACGCGGAAGAACGCCATCCGGCGGGCCACTGTGCGAGCGCCCCACGCTCCAGCCATGATGAGCGCAACGAGGAAAATCGCGCCAAGCATTTTCCACCCTGGTTTGTGGAGCCTTTCAGGAACCGTCATTTGTCGCGGGCCTCGAGCCGCTCTCTGAGCTCCGGACCCGTGCGCGTGATGTCACCTGCGCCGATTGTGATCACGACGTCCCCGTCGCGCACGAACGTGGAGAGCGCAGATGCGAGCTCCGATCGCGCGCCCTGCCACGTAACGGGGCGCCCAGCCCGCGCCGTAGATGTCGCCACGAGCTCCGACGTGATCCCCTCGATCGGCTTCTCGCGAGCCGGATAGATCTCGGCCAGAAACACACTGTCCGCTTTTGCGAGCGCCTGACCAAATGCCTCTGAGAAGTCGCGGGTGCGCGAGAACAGGTGCGGCTGAAACGCGGCTACGATTCTCCGACCCGGGTACGACGCACGCGCTGCCTGGAGCGTCGCTGCGATCTCCGTGGGATGGTGCGCGTAGTCGTCCACGATCGTCACGCCGGCCACATCGAAGAGACGCTGGAACCGCCGCTCCACTCCACCAAATTGCAGCAGTCCGTCGCGCATCGCGTCGAGACCGACGCCGAGCGCGAAGCCGGCGCCGATGGCGGCGAGCGCGTTCTGCACGTTGTGATGTCCGGGAACTCGCAACGCTACCTCGCCCACAGGTAGTTTGTCGTACGATACGAGAAAGTTGGTCGCATGACCCGTCGAGCGGATGTCACTCGCAACGAGTCGCGCGTCGGGCGAGCTGATGCCATACCGAATGACCTCCGCGCTCGGCGGTAAATCGACGCTGCTGGCGCCCGTGTCATCGGCACAAAGAACAACGACCGCAGCTTCACGTACGAAGCGAGAAAAAGTCGAGGTGATGTCGTCGAGATTACGATAAATATCGAGATGGTCCGCCTCGACGTTCGTGATCACAGCGATCCTCGGCGAAAGCGTGAGAAAGGAGCGGTCGTACTCGTCGGCCTCGACCACAAAGAGCTCGTCTGACTCGTAACGAAGATTTCCCTTCCATTCCGCCACGCGCCCGCCCGCGATTCCCGTCGGACGCAAGCCGGCGGCGGCCAGGGCACCCGTAGTCATGACTGTCGTAGTCGTTTTTCCATGAGTGCCGGCGATTCCAATCAGTTTTCCACCCGCGACGGCGCGTGCAAGCGCCTCTGCTCTCCGCGTGATCGGAATTCCCAGTTCTCGCGCTCGCACGATCTCGGGGTGGTTCTTTGGCAGCGCAGAGGTGACGATTACTTCGCGCGCACCCTCCACGTGCTTCGGATCGTGGCCCGTCGCCACCACGATGCCGAGCTCCTCGAGGTCATCGGTATCCCCCGGATTCGCGTCACAGCCCGTCACTCGCATGCCTCGCCGCGCAAGGAGCTCGGCCAGTGCACGCATGCCGGCCCCGGCGATTCCCACGAAATGAACGGGCCTTGGATCCGACGTATCGAGCGAGCTCGTCTTGCCTTTCAACCGCGCGACTGCCCGAGGCTGACAAGTGTCAGGATATGGCGCGCTATGTCGGCCGCAGCGGTGGGACGCGCACGCTCAAGCGCCTTCGCGCGCATGGTCGCGAGCTTTGCCGGCTCGGCGAGCAGCGACTCTACGGCGCGAGCGAGCAAGTCAGTGTCGAGGTCGCTTTGCCGGATCATTTCCGCCGCGCCGGCTGCGGCGAGAGCCTTCGCGTTCGCCGTCTGGTGGTCAGCGGCGGCTGTCGGGAGCGGCACCACGATCGCGGGTATGCCCCACGCGCAGAGCTCGGCGGTCGCCATTGCCCCTGCGCGGGTGAGTGCGAAGTCGGTTGCTCGGTACGCCTCCGAAATCGGCGCGATGTACGCTCGTACCCGTACCCGGTCGCTCTCGTAGTGCGCGAGCTTATCGTAATTCGCCTTTCCCGTTGCCCAGATGACGAAGAGATCGCTCGGCAAACCCTGATCTATCCACGACGCAACGACGTCGTTCATCGCTTGCGAGCCCTGGCTTCCGCCGTACACGAGCAGTACGCCACCGCCGTTCGGAGGAAATCCCCATTTCATTCGCCCTGGCGCCTTCTCGAAAGCATCGCCCGGCGGGGGCTCGATCGGGTTGCCAGAATCGTAGACTTCCGTCTTTTTCGAGGGCGAAAGGTACCGTCTACCTTCCGGAAAGCCGAGGTGAACCTGGTCGGCAAAGCGACTGAAAAAACGCGCGGTAATCCCAGGATATGTGTTCTGCTCCTGCAGAACGACGGGAATCCGGTGGCTGACAGCGTAGGCCAGAGTTAGTCCAGCCGCGTACCCTCCGGTACCGACAACGCACGCTGGTGGCTCGCTACTAACCTCGGCGGCGATGCGCCCCCAGGCGGTCATCGCGCCTCGAATTGTCTTCCAGTTCTCCCACGGACGCGATCGATAGAGCGGGTGAAGATCAAGCAGCTCGAACGCGAATCCAACCTGTGGCAACACATCGCGCTCGATGCCGCGCCGGGCGCCGATGAAAAACGGCTCGACGCGCGGATCTGCTTTCACGAGAGCGCGCGCGATCGCCAGCCCGGGATACAAGTGTCCCCCGGTTCCCCCGCCCGCGAAGATGACCCTCATCTGGCGGGTAGCGCACGAAGAGCGAGTGGGTCCGTCGCCGCTTCGTCGAATACTCTTTCACGTGAGCTGCCGATGTTGACGAGGATGCCAGTCATGAGGAGGGAGAGGACAAGATTCGAGCGCCCGTACGAGATAAAGGGTAGCGTAAGACCCGTTGTCGGGAGCAGTCCAGTTGCCACACCAATATGAAGATAGGCGGTCAACACGATGGTTACGGTGAGACCGACGGCTACGAGCTGAAGAAAAGGCGTGCGCGCCTTGCGGGCAATCCGAAACCCGACAACAGCGTAGAGCGCGAACGCCAGAATCAGGAGCGCCAGCCCGATGAATCCCCACTCCTCGCCAATGTGGCCGGCGATAAAGTCATCGTAACCGAAGGGAAGAAATCCGTATTGCTGTCTGCCGCGACCGAAGCCCACTCCGAAGATTTGTCCGGAACCAACGGCGATCAGCGACTGCCGAAGCTGGTAGCTCACCTCGGGTGGCGCGCTGCCTGGATCGAAAAAGGCGGACATTCGAAGCAATACGTAGTTGAGTCGCTCGATCTTTACGTAGAGGAGCGGGATCAGCAGCACGCCGAGCGCTACGAAGTGGCCGATGCGCACTCCCCCGGCGAAGAGGATGATCCCCATCACCAGTGTGAACATCATCGCGGTCGACAGATCGGGCTCGAGCAAGACGAGGACATCGAGCGCTCCGATCACGACGAGAAAAGGCAGTAGGCCCTTGGTGACCCTTCGCATTACAGGGCCCTTCTTCACCACCAGCATCGACGTCCAGAGAATTACCGCGAGCTTGCCGAGCTCCGACGGCTGGAGCGAAGCGCCGAACAGGTATCTGCGGGAGCCGTGGATGCGAGGAGCAATCGTCGCCGTGAAAGGAAGAATCACGATGATGAGTAAGAACAGCGCCAGGATCATCACCGGCCACGCCCATTTTTCCCACACTTCTGCGTCCATCTTCGCGGCAATCGCGAACAACACCGCGCCTGCAGCCATGCCCCCCAGCTGACGTAGCAGCAGATGTGCGTGGCCGAAGCCCGCCTGCATTTCGACGATTGCGCTGGCGCTGTAGACAGTCGCGACACCGAACGCGAGCAGGACTCCGGTGAGAATGACCAGCACCCGGGCCTCGACTCCGATCTTCCAGCGATGTGTTATGTCGACCGACGCTTCCATTACGGTTCCTTCGCCGCGAGCGCGCGAAAACGCTCGCCTCTTTCCTCGTAGTTCGAAAACATGTCGTAGCTCGAGCATGCCGGTGACAGGAGGACGGCTTCGCCCGCGCGCGCGGCGGCACGAGCAGCCCGGATCACCTCGTCGAAATCCGACCCGAGTCGCACCACGTCGACGACCGGCCGCAGATCGGTCGCGATAATTGGCGCCGCTTCTCCGTATGCGATGACTCTCTTCACCTTCTTCCGCACGGCCTCCGCGAGCGGCGTGTACGCCTCTCCCTTGTGCCGGCCTCCCAACAGAAGGACGGTCGGACGCTCCATACCGTCAATTGCCACGGCCGCCGAGCTGACGTTGGTCGCCTTCGAGTCGTTGATCCACTGCACTCCGTTGAACTCTCCGACGAGCTCGAGCCGGTGGGGGAGCGAGCGAAAGGTCCGGAGTGCCGCCGCGATTCCCTTCCGCGCTTTCTGGGTCTGGTGAGATCTGTCGGCCACCATCACCGCGAGGGATGCGGCGAGGGCGTTGGCGACGTTATGTGGTCCAAGGAGTGGAAGATCCTTGCGCTGCAGGAGGGGCGCTCCCAGCACAATAAGCTGATTGCGCGCCGAATCGAAATGACCGGGCGCCTCCCCTGTCAGGGAGAACGGGTATTTGTGGCCAGCGACGTCCCGCACCATCCGCTTCACAGCTTCATCGTCGTCGTTGACGACCCATACGGAATCGCCATTCGCGTTGATGAAGAAGCGGGCCTTGTCGGCGTAATACTCTTCGACCGTCGAGTACCGATCGAGATGGTCAGGGCTGAGGTTGGTGAGAACTCCGACATCCGGCTTGAGACTTGGCGTGTCGTGGAGCTGAAAGGACGACATTTCGAGAGAGATCCATTTCGGCTGATGCTCGCGAATCGCCACCTCTGAGAGAGGTGTCCCAATGTTCCCGGCTTCCACGGCTTCGAGGTCGAGCCCGCGCAGCAGGTGAGCGATGAGCGCCGTAGTCGTCGTTTTCCCATTGGTTCCGGTCACGGCGATAACTCTCGGCGTTTCGAGAAAGTGGAGGGCTACCTCCACCTCGCTCGCGATTCGGATGCCCTTTTCGCGCGCGAATGCGAGCGGCCGGGCGGAGGGGGGCACCCCAGGGCTCGTGACGACCAGGCTCGCGCGCGAGAGACGCTCTAGATCGTGCCGGCCAACATCGACCGCGATTCCCTGGGCGCGCAGCTCCTCAGCGCACCGTCCGGTATCCGGCGATGACGCGAGGTCAGAAGCATAAACATTGTAGCCGTGTTTTCGAAGCAGCGTCGCCACGGCGCGGCCGCTCCGGGCGAGGCCGATGACGGCGATCTCGCTCTCCGGCGGCACGAGCTCCCGCGGGGTCATCGCAATTTCAGCGTGCTCAGAGCGATGAAAGCGAACAGCACTCCGATTATCCAGAAGCGCACCACCACCTGCGCTTCGTCCCAACCCTTAACCTCGAAATGATGGTGGAGGGGAGCTCGCCTGAAGACTCGATGCTCGCGCGCGTACTCGATTCCGTATCGTCGCTTGCGATACTTGAACACGAAGCGCTGGAGAATGACGGACATCATTTCCGCGACAAACACAGCCCCCACCAGCACTAGCAGGAATTCCGACTTCAAGAGAATCGCAACCGATGCCAGCGCTCCGCCCAGAGCCAGTGAACCGGTGTCTCCCATGAAGACTTCGGCCGGATGGGTGTTATACCAGAGAAACCCTATGCATGCGCCCAATACGGCGGTGCAGAAAACGGTCAGCTCCCCCGCTCCGCGCAAGTAGTACACATAGAGGTACTGACTGGCGTCGACGCGTCCCACGACGTATGCGTAGAACGCAAACGTAAGAGCTGCGATTGCAGTGAGACCCGCGGCCAGACCATCGAGCCCGTCGGTGACGTTGACGGCGTTACTCGTGCCGGTCATCACAAAGGTCACGAACAGCACATACAGCCAGCCGAGACCGGCAGTGAGTGGGACGATCAGGATGTATTTGTAGAAAGGCAAAGTGGTCGACGCACCGGGCAACGACGAGAGCGGATGCTTCCAGAGGTAGTAACCGAGGGCGAAGCCGAGGGTCACCTGGCCGGCGAGCTTGTAGCTCTCGACGAGGCCGGTGTTTTTCCTCCCCGCCAATTTTTGCTTGAGCTTCAGGTAATCGTCCAGGAAGCCGATCGCTCCCATCCACGCCATGGAAACCATCGCCAGCAACACGTAGCGATTGTCGAGTTTGGCCCAGAGCAGCGTACTGGTAAGCGTGGCGCCAAGGATGATCAGTCCACCCATTGTTGGCGTTCTGCCCTTCTGCTGATGCGCGTCGGGAGTTCCTTCGCGGATCACCTGGTGAAGCCGCATCCTGCGCAGCCGCCGCATGATTCCCGGCCCGACGACAAAAGTCAGAAGGAGGGCGGTTACGGCGGCTCCGGCGGCGCGAAAGGTTATCCACTGGAACAGTCGCAGAAACCCGAAGTGCGGCAATCCTACGAATGGAACGAGCAGATAATTCAGCACTATGCAGTCGCCCAGGTAGTTAGATGTGGAACAAGGCGCTCCAGCTGAACGCCTCGAGACGCTTTGAGCAGAATAATAGCGTCACGTTGCAGCCTGCTCTGGAGCTGCGGCCACAGATCCTCGACGTCGGAAGCGGTGATGACGCGCTCGCGCTCTTTCTGGTTCTCGAGCGCGGGTGCGAATTCGCCGATCCCCGCTACGATGTCGGCACCCGATGCCAACGCGAGACCCGCAATGTCAGCATGACATTGCGCCGATGCTGCACCAAGTTCTCGCATCGTACCAAGGACGATTACCCTCTGCCGTCCGGTACCGGTTCCCTGAAGCAGCTCGATCGCGGCGCGCGTTGAGCCGGGGTTGGCGTTGTATGCGTCGTTTATGAGCGTCACGTTACCCACCTGTTCCCACGCCACACGCATCTTCGGCTGCGGCATCGCCGCGATTCCCTGAGCGACGTCTTCGTAGCTCACGCCACTCTCGCGAGCGACCGCCAGGGCGAGCATCGCGTTGCGAAGATTGTGGAGTCCTCGCACCGGCGGTCTTATCGTGACGCCGCCAATCTCGATGACGCCGAGTCCGTCCGGGCCGATCTCCCATCGGTCGGGTTTGACATCGGCCGTCGCGTCCAGCCCCGCGACTACCACCCGCTTCGCCTTACGTCGAGCTGCTTCGGCAATTTCAGGTTGCGCCGACGGTGCGATGGCAACCGCCACACCGTCGTAAACGGCTGCCTCTTCGCGGAGAACGCCGGCGAGATCACCCAGGCCTTCGAGATGCTCCTCGGCAATGGACGTGACGAGAGCGATGTCAGGCCGCGCGATGTCGCGCAAGATCGCGACTTCCCCGGGAAGGCTCGTTCCGAGCTCGATGACTCCCAGCTCCGTATCCGGCTGCAGAGAAAGGAGACTGAGGGGCACGCCGACACGATTGTTGAGATTGCCGCTGGTCGCGTGGACCGTGTACGACCGACCCAGCGACGCTTTGAGTAGATCCTTGGTGCTCGTCTTACCGTTGCTGCCCGCAACGCCGACAATGGTTTTCCCCCAGGCGCGGCGCCAATAACTGGCGAGCGCACCCAACGCGACCAGCGTGTCGCGCACTTCGTAGACTGGCACGCCGA
>CATPBD010000204.1 GCA_955652265.1 uncultured Gemmatimonadaceae bacterium
CTCTGCCACACACCGCTGCGCGATGCCGACGAAGCCACGTTCTCGCACGCTTCTGGTGGAATCGTCTGTCCATCGTGCAGCAAACTCGCACCCGGAGGGCGGAAGATTCCCGCGACGGCTCGCGCCGCGGTCAGAAGTTGGCTCGAGGGCGCAGAGTCAGCGCACCTGTCTGAACCGGACGCCCGCTCGCACCAAAGGTTGCTGCGCGAATTCCTCGGGGCTCACTTGACCGACGACCGGCCGCTTCGTGCGTTCGCGGTGTGGGAGCACGAGCGCTGGACCGCCGCATGATAATCGGAACCGCGGGGCACATCGATCACGGGAAAACAGCGCTGGTGCGCGCGCTGACCGGCGTTGACACCGACAGGCTTCCCGAAGAAAAGCGGCGCGGCATAACCATCGACCTCGGCTTTGCTCCACTCTCGCTCGACGGAGTCGGCACGGTCGGCATCGTCGATGTTCCGGGTCACGAAGATTTCGTGCGCAGCATGCTTGTCGGCGCCACTGGAATCGACCTCGGCCTGCTCGTCGTGGCTGCGGATGAAGGTGTGATGCCGCAAACACGCGAGCATCTGCTGATCCTGGAGTTGTTGAAGATTCCGCGCATCGTCGTGGCGCTCACCAAGTCCGATCTCGTCGATGCGGAATGGCTTTCGCTCGTTCGAACCGATGTGGAATCGCTGTTCGACGAGTCGAGCCGGCTGGCTCCGCTCATCGTCCCGTGCTCGAGTCGTACAGGTGCGGGGCTCGGCGAGCTCCGCGCAGCTTTGTCTGAAGCACTCAGAAGCGCGCTGCCCCGTGCGGTGGACGATTTGTTCCGACTCCCAGTCGATCGCGCGTTTTCCGTAAGAGGGACTGGAACTGTAGTCACAGGTACTGTATGGAGCGGCGAGCTGCTCGCTGACGCGAGCGTTCGTGTTCTGCCAGGCGGAAAGTCGGCGCGCGTGCGGAGAATCGAGCAACACGGTGCCTCTACTGACCGCGCGCGGGCCGGGGGCCGCGCCGCCGTCGCGCTCGCTGGTCTGGACGTAGGGGATGTCCCCCGCGGAAGTGTCCTCGTCAGTCACGACTCGTGGCAGGCGACATCCGTGTTCGAGGCCGTCGTCGCTGTGACTTCTGATCTCGCCGATCGACTTTCGCCTCGTACGCAATTGAGAATACACGCTGGGGCGAGTGAGGTTGGCGCCCGGATCGTCTTTGCAGATGCAGACAGTCGCGCGGGTTTGCCCGCGTTCGTTCGCGTCACAACGGACGCGCCGATCGCCCTTCGGGGTGGTGATCGCTTCGTCGTCAGGCTTCCCGCTCCACTTCGTACGATTGGCGGCGGCGTTGTCGTCGATCCGCATGCTCGTCGCCGGACGCCGCCACGCCTTAACCCTACTGAGCTGGAGAATCTGTCCGTAGAGCCGGCGGCGCGACTACGTTTTCTCCTCGAGGCGGAGTCTACCCGCGGCCTGTCCATTCGGGACATTCCGGTCCGCGTGGGTTGTGCTCCGGCAGACGTCCCCCAGCTCATCGAGAGCGCAAATACCTACGCCGGCGCGCACAACCTTTTCCTTGCAGAAGCTGTCGAACGGGTAATGGCAACCGTGCAGCGTCTAGTCGCAGAGTACGAGATCAGGTCTCCTCTCAGCCCCGGCATTCCTACCCGAACGCTGAGAGAGGGGCTGCGCGTCAACGACGAGTTGGCGGACATCGCCATCCGCGACCTGGAGCGGTCCGGCGAGATTGAGGCGAACGGACCGGTTATGCGCCGCAAGGGTTGGGTGCCTTCGCCCAGCCCCACCGACGTCGATGCGAGCAACCGCCTGGCGCATGATATTTGCGCAGCGGACCGGGAGCCGCCGAGCGTGAACGAGCTGGTTTTACGCTACGGTAGCTCGGTTCCAGCTCTCCTTCATTTTCTGGAGCGACAGGGGCGGATCGTTCAGGTGGAGACGGACCGCTACTACGACCGAAGTGCTGTTGACGCGCTGATCGCGAAATTGAGGGAGGGGCTGGTGGCGGGACACGTCTATGTTCCTGCCCAGCTTAGAGATGTGCTCGGATTCTCGAGGAAGTATCTGATCCCATTCCTCGAGTTTTGCGATCGGGTTGGTGTAACGGAACGCCGGGGGGAAGGTAGAATACTGAGGCAAACATCTGGCATTTTGCTTGACAGTTCCCGGGCGCAAACTTAAGTTCGCGGCAAGAGAACAAATGTCCACCTTCGTAGGAGTTAGCGTCTAGAGATCCTCTTTCGTCAGTATTTGGAGACAACATGAAGCACCTGTGGCGGGCGCTGTTGTTGGTGCTCGTGCTCGGCGCGTTCATGCCAAGTCTTTCGGCGGCGCAGGGGACTTCTACCCAGACCGGCGGAGGACAAGGCAACGGGTTGCAACTCGGACAGAATTTTCCGAACCCGGTCAATCAGGACACAAGGATTCCGTTCGTCATCGGCGACCCGCAGGGATGCACGGATTCCGGACGTCTGCACCGCGTAAGTCTGCGGATCTACAATTTGCTGGCGCAGCTCGTTGCTGTGCCGCTTCTGCAGGGGGGTGGGAACGATGCCGGCGGCGAGCCGCTGGATGGGCTGCAGTTGACGTGCAACCAGTACATTGCGTACTGGGA
>CATPBD010000205.1 GCA_955652265.1 uncultured Gemmatimonadaceae bacterium
GAGTTGTCGAAGGAGTCGTGACGGCACCCATCGATAAAGCTGCGCTGTACGCGGGCGGCTACGATTTTCCCGGTCATACGGAAATGCTGGGAAGCCTGACTGCTTCCCGTGTCGCGATGATGCTGGCGTCGGACAAGCTCCGAGTGGTGTTGGCGACCACTCACATTCCGCTTCGAAGTGTCGTCGAAAAACTGAGCGCGGATTCCATCATGGAGGCCGCGCGCATCACCAACGAGGGGCTGCAACGGTGGTTCGGAATCGCATCGCCACGAATTGCACTGTGCGCTCTCAATCCGCACGCGGGTGATGGTGGACGATTCGGGAGCGAAGACACGAAGGTGCTCGCGCCCGCCGCGCGCGCCGCCGGCATCGAAGGGCCTTTCCCTGCGGATACTGTTTTCGTCCGGGCGATGCGGGGTGAATTCGACGCCGTGATCGCGCCGTATCACGATGTAGGGATGACTGCGATAAAGGTCGCGTCGTTCGGGAGCGCCGTAAATGTCACACTGGGTCTTCCGTTCCCGCGCACATCACCGGATCACGGTACCGCGCTCGACATCGCGGGTCAGGATCGCGCGGATCCTTCCAGCATGATCGCCGCTACACTTCTGTGCGCGTCGATTGCGCTTCGCGCTCGGGTTGACGGCGGTCGCCCATCGAGTGGAGATCGACCGACAGGCTCTCGATCCTCCGCCCGTCCATCTCGCGCACGGTAAAGATGGCGCCGCCCGCGATCACGCGGTCACCGATAACGGGCAACCGGCCAAGTACGCCGAACACGTAACCGCCGATGGTAGTGTAGTCCTCATCGGGCACGGTGAGGCTGAAGTGCTCGTTGAGCTCTCCGATGTGTGTGCTTCCGGGAACAAGCGTCTCGCCCGCGCGCGTATGGAGCGGCGCCTCGGCATCCTCGGACGTATCGTATTCGTCGAGAATCTCGCCCACGATCTCCTCGAGCAGATCCTCCATCGTCACGACGCCGGCCGTCCCGCCGTACTCGTCGAGCACCACCGCCATGTGCTCCTTGAGCCGCTTGAAATCGGCGAGCACCTCTTCAACTTCTCGCGAGCCGGGAATCACATGCACCGGGCGCATGATCGTGGGAAGATCGAATGCATCCGTGTTGGCGCGGGGAGCGAGAAGCTTGAGCAGATCCTTGGCCAGCACTACTCCAATGATGTTGTCGATCGACTCGTCGTACACGGGATACCGCGACAAGCCGCTCTCCTGAACTACGTTCAACACTTCCGACAGCGTCGCCTCGACCGGTAACGCCACCAGCTCGGTGCGGGGCGTCATTACCTCTCGGGCGTTCTTCTCGGAGAACTCGAACACGGCGTCGATCAGGTCGGCGTCGTGGGCCTGCATCTGCCCGCTTTCCTGCGACTGCTCAACTAGGAGCCGGATCTCCTCCGGCGAGTGGACAGCCTCCTCCGAGCCGGCTTTTTCCTGGCCGATGGCGCGCAGAATCACCTGCGACGATTTGTTGAGGAAATAGGTAAAGGGCGTCGTTATCCAGGCGAAGAACAGGAGCGGCGGCGCGAGCCAGCGTGCCAGCGCTTCGGGGTGATTCAGCGCCGCCGCTTTTGGTGTGAGCTCTCCGAACACTACGTGGAGATAAGTGACTATAATGAGTGCAACCGCAGCGCCAAGGGTGAGACGCAGTTCCATCTCGATCGCAAACGGCAGATGCGAGAACATGCTGGCGAACACATCTCCAACTGTCGACTCCGCCACCCACCCCAGGCCCAGACTGGCGAGTGTGACGCCTAGCTGGCTGGCGGAGAGGATGCGGGAGATATTTGAGGAGGCACGAACGGCGAAGCGGGCGAGTCTGTCACCGCTCCGGGTCATCGCCTCCAGACGCGTCCGTCTGGAGCGGACAAGCGCGAACTCGGCGCCTACGAAGAACGCGTTGAGGAGCACGAGCAGAATTATGGCCAGCAGCCGACCGAGCACGAATACAAGTTACCACAACTCCGGTCAGGGACACCAGAACGGCGGCGCCCATCAACACGGGCTCGGCCACTCGCACGCGAGCGATGCGCCCGTCAGGAGTCTGCGAATCGCGCTGGCGCTCACCGCCGCACTGCTCGTACTGGAAGTCACTGGCGGATTGCTTTCCAATTCGATTGCGCTGCTTGCCGACGCGGGACACATGCTCACCGACGTCGCGGCGCTCGGCCTCGCGCTCTTCGTAGCCTGGTTCAGCAAACAACCCGAGACGCCAAGAAAAACGTTCGGATATCTCCGCTGGGAAATACTGGCCGCTTTCGTAAACGGAGCCACGCTGCTTCTCATTTCCGCGTGGATACTGTGGACGGCTGTGATGCGTCTGCGCGCGCCCGAGAACGTCGCCAGCGGGCTGATGCTCTCAGTCGCGGCGGCCGGACTCGTCATCAATCTGATTGCTGCGCGAGTGCTCGTCTCGGGCTCCGCGCACAACATGAATACTCGCGGAGCATACCTGCACGTGCTCGGAGACCTCCTCGCGACTCTGGGAACGCTCGCTGCTGCGATCGCGATACGTTACACCGGCTGGCTAATGGCGGATCCGATCGCATCGATCCTCACCACGATTCTAATCATGGCTGGAGCATGGCGACTCGTTCGGGAATCGGTCGACATCCTCCTTGAATCCACGCCCGCCCATATCCCCCTTCTGGCAGTGCGCGGCCAGCTGGAGGCGATTCCCGGAATCGAGTCCGTGCACGATTTGCACGTCTGGTCGGTGACGCCTGCATTCGTGGCCATGAGCGCACACTGCATTGTGCGCGAGCCCGAAAAACATCAGCACGTCCTGGGGCACATACACGACGCCATGCGGCTGTTCGGCATCGAGCACGTGACGATTCAGCTCGAACGCGAGGAGATGCTCGAGCGCGAGAGGCACTTGCACGCCTAGCTAACTTACAAGGCTATGGCAAAGCAGGAAATTCGAAACATCGCGATCATCGCGCACGTCGATCACGGCAAGACGACTCTCGTGGACAAGATGCTCCGGCAGTCCGGCGCATTTCGCGAGAACCAGGTCGTCATGGAGCGCGTGATGGACTCCAATCCACTGGAGCGCGAGCGCGGCATCACCATTCTGGCGAAGAACACGTCTATTCGCTGGAAGGGAACCAAGATCAACGTCGTTGATACGCCTGGCCACTCCGACTTCGGCGGCGAGGTGGAGCGCATCCTCCGCATGGTAGATGGCGTGCTGCTGGTCGTCGATGCGTTTGACGGGCCGATGCCGCAGACGCGGTTTGTCCTCCGCAAGGCGCTCGCCCTGCATCGCACTCCCATCGTAGTGATCAACAAGATCGACCGGCCTGGCGCAGATCCAATGCGCGTGCACGACGAAGTGCTCGATTTATTCATCGAGCTCGAGGCGAACGAGGCTCAGCTCGATGCGACCGTCGTCTACGCGTCCGCGCGCGAAGGTGTAGCGACGATGGATATGGATGTCACGCCCGTCGATCTCTCGCCCCTCTTTGACGCGATCATCAAGCATGTTCCCGCACCACCGAGCGATGATACGGGTCCGTTGCAGATGCTGATATCCACCATCGATCACTCACCATATCTGGGACGACTCGGGATCGGGCGGATCGAGAGGGGCACCGTGCACGTGGGGGATGCAGTCGCGCTGCTTCCGCTCGACGGGTCGCAAAAAGCCGAGCAGTCGCGTGTGACGAAGCTCTTTTCCTACGAAGGTCTGGATCGCCTGGAAGTTCCGGAAGCGTCAGCCGGTGAGATTGTCGCGCTCGCCGGTCTCGAAGGTGTCGAGATTGGTCTCACGGTGACTGACACCGAGCACCCGGAGCGTCTCGCCGGAATCTCGGTGGAGGAGCCGACTATTTCTGTTGATTTCCTCGTCAACAACTCTCCCTTCGCCGGCAGGGCGGGGAAGTTCGTCACCTCTCGGCAGATTCGCGAGCGCCTCTACCGGGAGCTCGAGCGAAACGTCGCGTTAAGAGTGGAAGACACGGAGTCGACCGACACCTGGACCGTTTCAGGTCGCGGGGAGCTGCATCTCACCATCCTGATGGAGACGATGCGGCGCGAAGGCTACGAGTTTCAGGTCTCGCGTCCGAGAGTGATTACGCGGCAAGGCCCGAACGGTGAGAGGCTCGAGCCGTACGAGGAGCTGTCAATCGATGTCCCGGAGGAGTATCTCGGGATCGTGATCGAGAAGCTGGGATCGCGCCGCGCCGCGATGCTCGAGATGAAGAATCCGGGGCAGGGAATGGTGCGTCTCCTTTACAGGATTCCGGCGCGAGGACTGTTCGGATACCGGTCGGAGTTTCTTACGGACACTCGCGGCACGGGCATCATGCATCACCGGTTTCTCGAATACGGGCCGTGGGCGGGTCCGCTGGCCGGCCGTATGCGTGGCACACTCGTTTCCATGGAGGCGGGAGTAATCGTTGCGTTTGCGCTTGCAAATCTGGCCGAGCGCGCTACCCTATTCGTTGCCCCCGGGGACGCGGTTTATGAGGGCATGCTGGTCGGCGAGAACTCGCGGCCTGGTGACATGGAGGTAAACCCGACAAGGGAGAAGAAGCTCACCAACATGCGCTCCAAGTCGAGCGATGAGAACATTCAGCTCGAGCCACCGCGGGAGTTGACGCTGGAAGGGGCGCTGGAGTATATCGAGGAAGACGAGCTGATTGAGATTACGCCGCAGGCAATCCGACTGCGGAAACGCTCCCTCAGCGCGAACGATAGAAAGAAGCTGTCACGCGAGGCGAAGCGCGAGCGCGCTTCGGTCTAATCACCAGGAGATCACGGTAATGTGCGCCATGCTGGAGTCCGCGGGGAGTTTCCTGAACGAAGGGGAAACGGAAGCGTGGCTGGCGAAGAGGGCACCAGAAGATGACCCCGAGGACGAGGATCTCGAGGACGGTCTGGAAGACGACGACGATGTAGAGGACGAGTGGAGCGCCGCCGACGACGATGACCTCGACGACGAGGATCTCGACGATGAAGATCTCGAGGACGATCTCGACGACGAGGATGAGGATGACCTCGATGATGACCTGGACGACGACCTCATCGATCTCGACGACGAGTTTGATACGGAGGATGAGGAGAAACCGCATCCTGCCCATCCGCGCAAATACGAGGATTGAGTCGAGCCGGGCCTAGGGCGCTGATGAAAGAAAATGCCCCGCAGCTGCGGGGCATTTTTGTTGGAACGTAGCGCCGGACGGAGTCAGTTCTGGACTATTCGTCCGGTGGTCAGATCCTCTCCCGTCGTGCAGGCAATGATGCCGGTCCTGATTTCGCAGCTCTCGGGAGACTGGGAGTGTCGCGCGACCGCCGTCCACTCGGAGATGCTACTTCCGAGGATGTTGACTGCCGTCAGAGTTACGGTGACATCTTTCGAGGCGCGGAATCCGTCTACCGGAGCGTCGGCGGTCGCGACTCCGGAGAAATACTGCCCGTGGTTCTCGCTCGCGTATTGCTCCTCGTAGATGGCGGCGCTGTGCAAGTCAGCCATCATTGCAGCGACGAAGGCTTTGTCCTTGCTGCCGGAGTAGCGCGGAATGGCGATAGCCGCGAGGATGCCGATTACGCCCGCTACCATCATAAGCTCGACGAGCGTAAAGCCGCGTCGGCTGCTTGTGATCGAACGGTCGGACCGATTGTCGAAAGAGTGGCTCGCGAGGTTGCGGCTCATGACGAAATACTCACCGGTTCACATGACGAAATCGTGAAAATAGACTTACGGTCTTGTCACGATGACCGGCTCGCGGCGATTGACCACCCCTTAGGGAGGGGCTAACTTGCAAAACTCTGCGCCACAGGCTGTTACCGGGTGGCGAGGGGCCTGTAGCTCAGGTGGTTAGAGCGCACGCCTGATAAGCGTGAGGTCGGTAGTTCAACTCTACCC
>CATPBD010000206.1 GCA_955652265.1 uncultured Gemmatimonadaceae bacterium
ACGGGTGATGGGACGGCTCGGCGAAATGAAGAGCCGCATGAAGCGGGGCGCCGTACTCGGCGTAACGGGGTGCATGGCGCAACGGCTCGGCTCCCAGCTTCTCGAGCGTGCGAAGCACGTCAGTCTCGTGATTGGGCCCGATGGATACAGGGATCTTCCTTCCCTAATCGAGAGCGCGCGCGGAGGTGCACGGACCACCGCCACCGATTTCGACCTCGAAGAACACTACGAGGATTTCACGCCGCGTCGCTTTGAGGGCGTCAAAGCGTGGATACCGGTGCAGCGGGGCTGCGATTACAGGTGCACGTACTGCATCGTGCCCACCACGCGTGGACCGGAGCGCAGTCGCCGTCTGGCGGAGGTGCTGCGCGAGGCCGAGGCCGTCGTCGCTTCGGGGATCTCCGAGATCGTGCTGCTCGGACAGACAGTAAACTCGTATCACGATGGTGAGCACGATTTCGCCGATTTGCTGCACGCGATTGGGAGCGTGCCGGGAGTGAAGCGTCTGCGGTTCACCAGTCCGCATCCGAACGATTTCACCGAGCGTGTCATCCGCGCGCTGGCGGAAATTGAAAGCGTGTGCGAGCACGTGCACCTGCCGATGCAGTCCGGGTCCAGCCGGATCCTCAAGCGCATGCTGCGGCGATACACCCGTGACCGCTACCTGGAGTGCGTCGAGGAGCTGCGGGCGGCGATTCCTGGTCTGGCGTTGACAACCGACATCATCGTGGGCTTCCCGGGCGAAACTGAAGACGATTTCGCTGAGACGCTGAGCGCGGTCGAAGCCGTTGGGTTTGACGACGCGTACACATTCAAGTTCTCGCCGCGTGAGGGCACTCCTGCCACCCGCTTTCCTGCGAGCGAGTCTGTGTCCGACCAGGTGGCGAGCGAAAGACTCGCGCGCCTCATCGCAACTGTCAGGAGCGGCACCCGGGAGCGCAACCTCAAACTCCTCGGAGAGCGAAAGGAAGTGCTCGTCGAGAAAGCAGCGCGGAGAGGAGGACTCCTTCAGTCGCGCACGCGGGATTTCAAGACCGTGATGATTCCCGGCGATGCAACGCTCATTGGACGGTATCTAAACGTCGAGCTCACCGGCACGACCGGATCCACATTCCTTGGTCAGGTAGTGGGGCAGCGCGCGGCTCTTCCGATGGCTGTATGATGTGTTGAAGGTTGGTCATCACGGCGGCTCGACGAGCAGCAGCGACGAATTTCTCGCTGCGGTTCATCCGGCGTTGGCCGTCATATCGGTGGGCGCGGGCAACAAGTACGGGCATCCGAGCGCCGACGTCGTCCACGCCCTCGCGCGGGTAGGCGCGGAAGTTTTGCGCACTGATGAAGCTGGTACCATTGTTGTGCGCAGCGACGGGGTTCGCATCGAGGTAGAAGCGAAGGGAGAGAAATGGGAGTTAGCGCTCGACTCTTCACAGCGGTAGCGGGGCGGAAGATAGAGCTTCCGCCCGCGTTTGCTGATCTCTATCCGGAGCTCGCTGAAGCCGGCTATCGCAGGGGCGGATTGCCAGTGAGAGTCGCAGGCTGGGTACTCGGCACGAGCAGCGCTGCCGCGATCACGCTCTGGCGCACGGTTTTTATCGGGCAGGCGACCCCGCTTAGCGCCGAGCTACTCTTGCACGAGCTTCGTCACGTCCACCAGTTTTTGGAGCGGAAGACCTTTCCTCTCAGCTATCTTTGGCAGTCACTTCGTTACGGTTACACGCGTAACGCCTACGAAATCGATGCTCGCCGGTATTCCGCGCTGCGACTCGCGCAGAACGCCCTCGACAAGGATCTCTGAAGTGGTCAAGCACACAGCGACATCCGTTGTAACGATCGAGCGGTTCATCATCGAGCAGGAAAAGCTGCATCCCGAAGCGACGGGTGAGCTCTCCGGTTTGCTGTATGATCTGGCGCTCGCCGCGAAGATGATCGCCAACAAAGTCCGGAGCGCAGGGCTCGCGGACATTCTGGGCGCGACCGACCTGGAGAATGTTCAGGGCGAGACCCAACAGAAGCTCGATGTCCTCGCCAACGAGATCATCATCAAAGCGGTGGATCATGGCGGCAGGCTGTGCGCCATGGCTTCCGAGGAAGAGCCGGGCATCATCGACATTCCCGAGAATTTCCGCTGCGGAAAATACTGCCTGCTGTTCGACCCGCTCGACGGCTCATCGAACATCGATGTCAACGTGCCCGTCGGAACGATCTTTTCCGTCGTCCGGAAAATCACACGCGGAAGCCGGGGCGAGATGGAGGACATGCTTCAGCCGGGACGGCGTCAGGTTGCAGCCGGATACGTCATATACGGGTCGAGCACCATGCTCGTCTACACCACCGGTCAGGGCGCGCACGGATTCACTCTCGACCCCTCGCTTGGCGAGTTCCTCCTCTCACACCCCAACATTCGCACGCCGGATGTCGGCAGGTACCTTTCGGTAAACGACTCCTATCACAGCCAGTGGGAGCCGGCGGTGCAGAATCTCATGAACTATTATCGTGGACAGGACGGCAACCGTCAGCCAATGAACACCCGGTACGTGGGCTCGCTTGTCGCCGACTTCCATCGGAATCTCCTCGGCGGTGGCCTCTTCGCCTATCCCGCCAACCGGAAGAACAAGCGGGGAAAGCTGAGACTGTTGTACGAGTCAAATCCTCTCGCCTTCATTGTGGAGCAGGCTGGTGGTGCTGCCACGGACGGCACCCAACGCATTCTGGATGTCCAGCCTACCGAGCTGCATCAGCGAACTCCACTCTTTATCGGTAGCAAGAACGACGTCGATGCGGCGCGCGCGATGCTCGGCGCAGAGCACAGGAGCGGCGGCTCGCTTGCGGCAGTCGGCTCGGTAGGCGCGTGACGCGATGCCGGCGCGCAAGCCGGTGCGTGTGAAAAAGCACGAGTCTGGCGACCGGCTTTCGCCCTCGGGAATACCACTCAAGACTGTATATCGTCCCGAGGACGCAAGCCTCGATTACGGCTCCGATCTGGGCGATCCTGGTCAGTGGCCATACACACGCGGTGTGCAGCCAACGATGTACCGCGGCCGCTTGTGGACGATGCGGCAATACGCCGGATTCGGAAGCGCGAAGAGCACCAACGAGCGCTTCAAGCATCTGCTTGACGCCGGGCAGACGGGCCTTTCGGTGGCATTCGATCTTCCGACGCAGATGGGGCTCGACTCGGATTCGCCGCGCGCACTCGGTGAGGTCGGACGAGCGGGCGTCGCGATAGACAGCGTCGAAGACATGCACGTCCTACTCGAGGGAATCCCTCTCGAACGGGTCTCGACGTCCATGACAATCAATGCGACGGCGGCGACTTTGCTCGCGATGTACCTCGTCGTTGGGGAAGAGCGGGGAATTGCTCGTGACAAGCTGAGCGGAACGATTCAGAACGACATACTCAAGGAATACATCGCACGCGGCACCTACATCTACCCGCCCGGCCCCAGCATGGCTCTGATCGCGGAGGTATTCCGCTTCTGCGCCGACGAAGTTCCGAACTGGAATCCGATATCGATTTCCGGTTATCACATCCGCGAGGCTGGTGCGACCGCGGTGCAGGAGCTGGCATTCACGCTGGCGAACACGATCGAATACGTAAGGCGCGCCATCGAGGC
>CATPBD010000207.1 GCA_955652265.1 uncultured Gemmatimonadaceae bacterium
CTTCGAGATCCCGGGAGCTGGCGGTCGCTGGTCGCCGATGTGGATCAAGGCGGTCAACCTGGGCGCCGCTCTCCCCGGAAAGCATCCGTCGGAATTTCCGCCGAACGACAGCACCTACGAGAAATGGATCGCGCTGTTGGCGGAGATGGGTGCAAACGCGATCAGGGTGTACACGATCCACCCTCCTCACTTCTACGCCGCACTCAGAAACTGGAATCTCGCGCATTCTTCGCGTCCGATCTGGCTGATCCACGGTGTATGGACGGAGCTCCCACCCGGAAAGAAGGAGGAGAAGTACGACGACTCTAAGTGGCTGGGACAGTTCCGTGGAGAAATGCGGCGCGTCGTCGCGGTTCTCCACGGAGACGCTGTCATTCCTCCTGCGCCGGGCCACGCCAGTGGTGCGTATCGCGCTGACGTCTCTCAATGGACGCTCGGCTACATCATCGGCCGTGAATGGGAGCCGTACTCGGTCGTCGCGTACAATGCGTCGAGACCGACAGCAACGAGCTTCACCGGAAAGTACATCACGCTTAAAGGCGGGAACGCGCTCGAGGCCTGGCTGGCGGCGCAGTGCAATTATCTGGCGAGCTTCGAGATGGAACAGTACAACGCGCAGCGTCCCATCGCATACACGAATTGGCCAACGCTCGATCCCCTGGTTCACCCGACTGAAACGACCAAGGCGCAGGAGATCGCTCTCTTGCGTGCTCGTGGCGAGAAAATCGTGGAGATGCCGAAGGAATATGACAACGACGCCGTAGGCCTCGACGCCGTGAAGATGCACGCCACGCCCGCATTTCCCGCGGGCGTATTCGCGTCGTACCACGCCTATCCCTACTATCCCGACTTTCTTCGCGTCGATCCTGGTTATTCGAGAGGGCGCTCGCCGGAAGGTCCAAGCAACTATTTCGGCTACCTGCGCGAGCTAATTGTGCATCACGGCGAGATGCCAGTAGTGATCAGCGAGTACGGCGTGCCGTCGTCCCGGGGTATTGGGCATTTCCAGCCACAGGGGTGGACCCACGGCGGTCTCACGGAAGAGCAACAGGCTGCGGCTGATGCGCGTCTCACCCGCGACATCTATGCTTCGGGTGCGGCGGGTGCCGGCCTGTTCTCGCTCATCGACGAATGGTTCAAGAGAAACTGGATCGTCATCGATTTCGAGGTGCCCGCGGAACGAAAGAGACTGTGGCTGAATCCCCTCGATGCCGAGGAGAGCTACGGTGTGGTCGCGATGCGCCCCGGTCGCAAGAACTCGGGAATTGCCATCGATGGCGACACTGCCGATTGGCGCGCGCGTCCAGTCTTGTATCCCCCGCCAGTCTCGCCTCGCGCGGGTGGCCCGGCGTCGTTGCAGCTCAAATCACTCCATGTCGCCGAGGATGAGGCCTACCTCTACTTGCGGCTGGACGTGGGCCGAATCGACTGGCCGCACGCTCACTATCAGATTGGAATCGATACCTATCGACGGGACCTCGGCGACACCAAGCTCCCCCACACTGGGTCGCGGACCCCCGTCGGACTCGAATTCGTACTCGATATCGGGGGACCGGGCGCTACGCAGTTGCTGGTCGATCATCCATACAATCCGTATCGTCCGGTGTTGATTCCCGGAAGCAAACCACCAGCGACCCAGTACGTGTACAATCCTCCGTTTCGAACTGTAGCCAACGACGCCGGTCACTGGGATTCGTTGGTCGTGGTCCCGAACAGGCGCCGCATCGGACGCAATGGACAGATTTTCCCTGCGATCAGCTACAACCGGAATCGGCTGTTGTATGCGCGCGAGTCTGAAAGTTCGCTCGCCGATTGGTTTGCCGACTCTGCGAGCGGCGTCATTGAAGTGCGACTTCCGTGGGGAATGCTCCAGCTCGTAGACCCGTCCACGCGAAGTGTGCTGTTCGGGAATACCGCGACTGGTAAAGTCGCAGGCGCTCCGACCGATGGGTTTCGGTTCGTTGTCGAGAGCTACGATCCGGCAAATCCAAAGGCGGGCGCAGACCACCTTCCGCGCGGGGCGCTTCCATCGGGATTTGCGGACCCGCCGACATGGACTTGGCCGACCTGGGAGAGTCCCCAGTGGCACGCTGAGCTCAAGCCGCTATTCGGAGCAATGCAGCGGACGTTTGGCGGAATTCCCGACCAACCGCCCCCTCGCTAGGCGCGCGAGGCCCGCTCAATAGGATCGTCGCGCTATAGGCCAAGCCGTGCGCGCACTGCGAACGAGTACATTCTGTACTCGCTGCCGCCTGTCTGGCCCGGCGCCGCGACGTTTGCGTAGCCACCCGAGAAGGTGATCTCTCGCGAAGGATCGAACCTGTACCCAGCCGAGAGCGCGGCACGCTCCGCGAGGCGAGAGCCAGCGTTGGATCCGAAGAACTCGATGCTCTGCCTGCCGAGTCCAAGGTCTGCATCCGCATTCCATCCCAGCGCAGCGCCAACGTGGCCACGCCCACTCACCTCGGCCAGAGTGTATTTCCGTGGCGCGAAGTAGCCGTCTGTCGAGGTCGTGTCGTAGCCGAACTGACGCGCTCCGACAGCAATGCTCCACTGTCGATTGTGCGTCCAGCGAAGCGTTGACGAGAAAGCATTGCGATTGTTGTCGAGTGCCCCGCCCGTGAGGCGTGCCCGGCTGGCTGCGCCTGAGAGCGTGAATCGAGCCGGAAGTGCAAGCTCCGCTTCTCCGGAGTACTCTGAGCTCACGACGCCATTCGCGATCAGGAGCGCCGTCTCATCAAATGGCGCTCTCGAGGCGCCAAAGCCAACGGTGAGCGCGCGGCCTACTGTCCCCGATGCGTGAAGCCCGCCACTGCCGATTGTCTGCGGCTTGGCCGGCGAGAGTACCAACGTGGACGAATGGCGCGCAACACCGGCATCTGCCCGCAGCTGCCACGTGCCCGGCTGCCAGCGAGCGAACAAGTCGACGCCGTCCACTCTAGAATCGATCGCCGCGAAGTTTGCCATCCTTCCTGTGTATCTGCCGCCGATGGTGGTGTTCCCCCACCCGGCTCTGACATAGTCGAGCAGAAAGGTCGTCGCCCGATTGTGGTCGCTGTCGTTCGTCCCTAGTCCGGTCATCGTGACGCTTGGCTTGAGGTCGGCTTCCACCCACCGTAGGAGAGCCCTGGCGTCGCCGTAAGCGGGATTCGCCCGCAATGCCAGCTGGAGTGCTGTCTCAGCGTCGGACTGTCGCCCCTGCCAGCTCAGAATCTGCGCGAGACCGGTGAGGGCCTCGGCGTCGTTCGGCCGGATATCAAGAACCTGCCTCCAGGCACGCTCGCTCCGCTGTAGCTCGCCCCGCCAGGCGATGACGCGAGCCAAACCCTTCTGGGCATTGGCGTCACCCGTTCTGGCGAGCTGGGTATACATCGTTTCCGCTTCGTCGAGCTGGCCGTTCCACGACAGCGCCCTCGCGTACTCGAGCGATGCTTCGCGGTCCGTTGGATGGTCGGCGACCCAGCGTTTGTACATAACGAGAGCCTCGCCGAGCTGGCCCGCCCAGGCCAGCGTTTGTGCGCGTCCCAGAACGGCGTCACGATACGTGTGGTCCTGCGTTATCACTGAATCGTAGACGGCCAATGCGGACGAATATTTTCCGCTCCAGGCCAATGCGCGAGCCAATGCGAGGCGGCCCTCGGTGTCTCGGGGCTCGAGCGCAACATAACGGCGGAAGAGGCTAACTCCTTCAACCAAACGATTGTCCCAGGAGCGAAGAGTCGCGAGTCTAAACGTTGCCTGCGAGTTCGAGGGGTCGCGCGCGACTGCGGTCTCGTACAAGCTGGTTGCGAGGAGGTATGATCCGGCTTGCCACGCACTGTCGGCGCGCGCGACCAACGACTTCTGGCTTGTCGCCTGGGCTGCGTGACTTGCCTGGTCAGCAGGAACGCCGCCGGTGACCGCGGTGCCCCCAGTTGCGGTCGCGCACCCCGCGAGGATGGCGAGTGCGGCGAGTGTCAACGACGCGCGGTGGAGATCGTGGATGTGCGACATAGCTGGCCTGGGCTCTGATAATGGGTCGAGGGGAGGCAGAGTCCCGGAGTCGCCGGTGTCGCCTCTCAATGAAGGACGACGAAACTCGTCCTTCGATAACGCCTCACCCTAACCCCGGCAGTCCGGCTAGAGCACGCTCCAGAAGTCGCGCCCAATATCGACCGAAAAGGTCCACCTTCCGCCCCTGAGGCCGCGCGCCACGTCGAGCCTAACCACGTCGAAGACCGTAAGTGCGCCGAGCCCTAGCGCGGGGTACCAGCCCTGGCGCGGTGCCTTGAACGGAGCGGAGCGATCGATCCAGACGGCCGTAGCAAAGGGCGCCAGTGTGATCGTACCAGGCGCTCGTCCGTACCTGGCGAGCGGGATCGGGATGAATGGCGCGAGAAAGCGCCATTCCAGACGTTGGCTCACGCCAGCGCGGCCAACAAACTCGTGGAAATCGTAGCCGGGCCCGCTGGTTGGGCCGCCGAGGAATACGAGATGCTGCGAGGGAACAGAGTCGTGGCCGAGGACGCCTGCCGCGATAGTGTGGAGCTGCAGCCGGCTCGAGCCGAAGGGTTTTGCGAGATCGAGCACGAGCGAGGGCCGGAGCAACTTCGACTGGCTCGTTAAAGGCCGATTGACCCGAATGCCTGTTAGAGCGAAATGGGTTCCCATCTCGTACCCGGCGATGGTGAGAGCGGTTGGCCTGTCCAAGCCAAGGGTCGCACGAGTTTCGCGCAGCTCGAACGCAGGGATCGTAGGCTCGAAATGGCCTGTAGCCGGTCGGGCGTGAACCAGCAGCGGTTCATCCCGCTCATACCCGACTTCGAGCGACGGTCGCCAACCGAATCGCGCCAGGGACCAGCCGAGCGAGACACCGCGTGCGTCGTAGGTGTCGGTGTAGTCGCTTCCGAACTCCTGTGCCGCGATGCTGTTTCGCACCTGCGATGTTTCCTGATCGTCGCTCACATCCCGATATTGCCGTTCCGCGGCGAGGATCAGCGAGGAGCCCGCGCCAGTTCGGTACTCAAGGGCGCCCCGCCCTTTGAGCTGCTCATCGCTGAAGCCGTACCTGCCCGATGCCGCTACCGCGAGGCCGGCTCCTACGCGTTGCAGAAAACCGCTTCCGAGTGCGAGCCCTTCCACCCGATTGAACCGGACCATGTCAGAGACGTGGCGGGCGGAAAACGCGAAGCTGCGGCTGCGAGCGAGCGCCTGAGCGCGGACCAGGGCGCGTGCTTCCTCCTGTACTTTTTTCACGTCCTCATCCGTTACCGCGCGCACATCCGGAGGAAGCGAATCGAGCACGTGGCCGATGAATGGGAACGGCCTCTGCGCTCGCTCCGCCGGAGGAGCGAGCACGATCTCCGGTCCGGCAAAGAAGCTGGCCGGGATCCCGGTGTTCACCGCGTAGCAGCAAATCTCCCAGCGGCCGCGGATGATTCCGCGCGCCGGATAGTCCAGCCAGGAGCCGGTGCGGCGAATCTCGATCTCCTGTCGACGCGGCAGCCAGAATCGGCCTTCGATCAATGCATTTTCGAGAACGACAGAGACGTCCTCGAGATCCTTGTCGATGAGCGCCGCCCGAGTGAAGCTGAACGCCATCCGCACGACTTCGCCGCTCTCGCGATCGATATAGACGGCGCCGACAGTGCGCGGCTCACGATCGTCCTTGGGTCTCACCCTCACTTCATAGACGTCGAGCACTCGCGGACCGAGTCGAATCTGAAGCGAGTCGTGGATGGAGTAGTCGTACTCCTGGAGCCCCACTGGGGAGAGCGGATGCGGAACATCCTTGACTTCGTCACCTTCACCGATTCGGATGAGGTTTCTGAAGTTGTTCTGGACGATGCCGAGGTGGTCGCGATGGTAATTGATATCGGTGGGCAGGAGCAACGTATCCCGGCGGCCCATGATTTTCTGCTTGCTGAGGTCGGGAGCACGCCAATAGACTTCCAGCCCCAGCTCGTCCGCCTTCACGATCTTTGGCGGCTCGGGGAATCCTTCTCCAAATTGTGCGAGGAAGGTCACGTATCCATGTGCCGTCGCCTTGTAATCGATGAGAGCCGTGTCGGCGAGCTGGCTCGCCCTGCGCTCGGTGGCGCGCTCGACAAGAGCACGGGTACGCGGATCGTTCCACGTCTGCTGCGCGTCGAGCTTGCTCGCGCCGACGATCAACAGGAGAACTCGAATAGTCGTGCGAAGCTTCACGGAGGAAAGTATCCTCACAAGACTCGGATAGTAGTGCGCAGCTTCATGGAGGAAAGTTAGTTGCGGGCTGAGCGGGAGCAATTGCGAGCCGACCCAAAGCGCGCGCATCAGTGAGCCTGGAAGAGTTCAAGAAGCGCGCGGAAAACGCGACGCTCGTTCCGGTATGGACGGATTGTCTGCTCGATACGGACACTCCCGTCTCGGCGTTCGCCAAGATTCGGCGTGGGCCTTTCGCGTTTCTTCTGGAGTCCGCGCCGGCGGGCAGTGAGACGTGGTCGCGCTACAGCTACCTTGGCTCCGAGCCGCGCTCCGCGTGGCGGCTCATGAACGGCGTGGTTGAAGATTGGACCGACGATCGCGGCTGGCACAACGCGCGCACGCCGGAGGATCCGCTCGCCGATCTCTTGCTACTCATAGACGGCGCTCAACCGGCTCACGTACCGGAGCTCGGAGACTTCTGGGGCGGTGTCGTCGGATATTTCGGCTACGACGTAGTGCGTCTCATCGAGAAATTGCCAAATCGCCCGCCACATGGACTCGGGACACCCGACGCGCTTTTCGTCTTCACGCGCTCGTTGGTGATCCTCGACAATCTTTATGGCCGGGCGCGAGTAGTGATCTCCGTACCGGTGCCCAGCGGATCGGGCGATGCGGAGCTGAAATCGCTCTACGAGAGCGCGACCAGAAAGCTCAACGACATCAGGGCGCGTTTGAGAGCGCCAGCGCGTCTCAGACCCATATCGCCAGACTTGCGCGGTCCGGCCGTCGAGGGCAGGTCGAGCTATGAGCGCGCCGATTTCATGGCGCACGTCGAGCGGATCAAGGAATACATTCGCGCCGGCGATTGTTTCCAGGCGCTGCTGTCGCGACGAATAGACGTCCCGCTCGATTTCGACACCGCGGATTTCTACCGCGCGCTCCGCGCCCTCAATCCGTCACCATACATGTATCATCTCGTTCTCGACGGCGTCGAGATTGTCGGCAGCTCGCCCGAGCTACTCGTGCGCGTGTCGAATTCTCACATTACACTTCGCCCTATCGCCGGCACTCGGCCGCGTGGTGCGACGTTGGCACAGGACGAGGAGCTCTCGGCCGAGCTTCTCGCGGATGAGAAGGAGCGTGCTGAACACGTAATGCTGGTGGATCTGGGACGGAATGACGTGGGTCGTGTGGCGAAGTACGGGACGGTCAAAGTCACGGAGCTCATGAAGGTCGAGAAGTATTCACACGTGCTTCACATTGTCAGCCAGGTCGAGGGCGAGCTCAATGAGGGACTCTCGGCGCTCGATGTGTTCCGCGCGACTTTCCCTGCGGGAACGATGACCGGCGCGCCCAAGATCCGTGCGATGCAGATCATCGACGAGCTCGAGCCCGTGTCGCGCGGCCCGTACGCCGGCGCCATTGGATACATCGCGGCGGGGGGGAAGCGAATGGATCTGGCGATCACTATTCGCACCTGCATCATCGCCGACGGCGTGGCGTCGGTGCAGGCAGGCGCCGGGATCGTCGCCGATTCGGTGCCGGAGCGCGAGTGGGAAGAAACGCGCAGCAAGGCACAGGCACTTCTAAGCGCCATTGCATCCGTGCGACAATTCGGGAAGAAGTCTCAATAAATGGTTGGTATCACGATTCCATCTTACGAGCGGTTTGCAGTCGGTGGCGCGCGCGTCGTCGCCACGATGAACTGCGCCGCGAGCATTCGGGGGGTATTGGAGCGGGAGCGCCTCTACGAATACGCCGCGAGGCAGCCGGATGCCGTTCCGCTCGTTGGACGCGCGCCAGTGTTTGCGATCAGCCTGCCCGGATCATGCGGGCGAGTCGTCGTTCGACACAACATGCGCGGCGGTTGGATGGCAAAGATCAGCAAGGATCTCTTTGTCCTGCCAACGCGCGGGTTTCGCGAGCTGATCGCATCTCTGCGGCTGCGAGCGAGCGGCGTCAGTACGCCGGAGGTCGTCGCCTATATCTCGTATCCGAAAAACTGGATCCTCAGGCGGTCGGACGTCGCGACGAGGGAGATAGCGAACGGGCACGATCTCTCGGTGGCACTCGCCAAGGTGACGGATCATGATCACCGGGTGATGGTGCTCGACGCAGTTGCCAAACTGCTGCGGGCCCTGACGCAGGCGGGGGCTCATCACCCGGATCTCAATCTGAAGAACATCCTTCTCACCGCTGGCGACGGCGAAGGACTCGACGCGCACGTATTGGATGTTGATCGCGTACGCTTCAGCTCGCCAAGCTCTCCGCTCGTGGCGAAGGCGAATCTCGACAGGCTCATTCGCTCCCTGCGGAAGTGGCGCGACAATCATGAGCTTCCGTACACCGCCGAGGACGAGGAATACCTGCGTCTGCGGAGCAGCGAGTGAGCGCTGTGACGACCGGTGTTCCCGACAACATATGCATCGTGATGATGAGCGCAGTGGGGGACGCCGTGCACGTGCTGCCGGTTGTGAACGCCCTCAAGCGCGCGAATCCGAAAACCAGGATAACGTGGGTGCTGCAGCCCGGGCCCGCCGCGCTGGTGCGCGGCCATCGCTCAGTTGACGAGATAATCATCTTCGACCGCCCCCGCGGCTGGCGTGCATTCGCTGATGTCCGTTCCGAGCTGGCGAAGCGGAGCTTCGATCTCGTCATCAACCTTCAGGTTTACCTCAAGGCAGGCATCGTTACCGCGTTCTCGCGAGCGCCGGTCAAGCTCGGTTTCGATCGCTCCCGCGCGCGCGATTTCAACTGGATGTTCACAAACAAGAAAATCCCTGCGCACCCTGTGCAGCACGTTCAGGATCAGTACTTCGAATTCCTCTCCGCACTCGGCGTTTCGCCCGCCCCCCTGAAATGGGACCTGGGACCTTGGCCTGATGAACGCGGGTGGCAGCGCGAGCTCATTGCATCGATCAATCGCCCGATTGCATCGATCGTCGTTTCCACGAGCAAACCAGAGAAAGATTGGATCCCGGAGCGTTGGGCGCAGGTGTGCGATGCGCTCTATGAACAGTTTGGAATGCAGGTTGTGCTTGTTGGCGGGAGATCCGAGCGGGAGCTCAACGCGGAGCGGATAGTCATGGAGCGTACGACACACAAGCCTCGTTCCATGCTGGGGAGCGGATTGCGCAAGCTCGTCGCCATCCTTGACGCGTCTTCACTCGTGCTGACACCTGACACGGGGCCTCTTCACATGAGCGTGGCGCTGGACCGTCCGGTTATCAGTCTCATGGGCTACACGAATCCGAAGCGCACCGGTCCCTATGGGAAATTCCAGGATCTGATCATCGACGCCTACGGCGATCCGGGAGAGGATTATCCGATCTCGATGGAGAATCGACCGGACCGAATGAAACAAATCGAAACAAGGCACGTTCTGGAA
>CATPBD010000208.1 GCA_955652265.1 uncultured Gemmatimonadaceae bacterium
GACCTGGACGAGGCGGCGCACTAGTCCACGGACGACCGCACTGCCATTTTGCACGGATGAAGGGAATACTCTTAGTCGATCACGGGTCAGTCAGGAGCGAAGCGAATGACATGCTGCACGCCATGGGCGACCTGATCCAGACAATGGCCGGCTCTGACGTCGTGGTGCGGTATGCGCACATGGAGCTGGCCGACCCGAACATCTCCGCCGGATTCGCGAGCTGCGTTCAGGGCGGCGCGACCGATATAACAGTTTTTCCGTACATGCTCTCGCCCGGCCGACACTCCACATCGGATATTCCGCGCATGGTAGGCGAGGTCGCGCGCGCATTCCCGCACGTCGGCTTCAGCGTGACACCAGCGTTCGGACTTCACGAGAAACTGGCGGAGGTTGTCCTGGAGCGAGCCGGGATCGGTGCCAATGCAAACTGACACGAGCTCCTCGCCTTCCGCCCTGACTCTTCTCTCCGAAGAAGAGATCATGTTTCGCGACGCCGTTGCGGGGTTCGCCGAGGAAGAGGTTCGGCCGCGCGTGATGGAGATGGAAAAGGCGGGGAAGATCGACCCGGCGTTGCTGCCGAAATATTTCGAGCTCGGGCTTATGGGGATCGAAGTTCCGGAGCAATACGGCGGAGCCGGCGGGACGCTCTTCATGGTGACGCTGGCCGTGGAGGAGATCAGTAAGGTAGACGCGGCCGCCGCGATCGTCTGCGACGTCCAGAACACGCTCGTGAATTACCCCATCAATCGGTACGGCAGCGAAGCCCAGAGGGCGAAGTACCTTCCGCTGCTGACCTCCGAAGTAGTCGGCGCTTATGCGTTGTCGGAATCGGGGTCGGGCTCCGACGCGTTCGGCCTCGCCACGCGCGCCGAAAAACGCGGCGATCGCTGGATACTGAGGGGGCAGAAGCTCTGGATCACCAACGGAGCGGAAGCCGGAGTGTTCGTCGTGTTCGCGAACGCCGATCCACCCGCTGGTCATCGCGGCATCACTGCCTTCATCATCGAGCGCGATTTCAAGGGATTCTCCGTCGGCAAGAAGGAAGACAAGCTGGGCATTCGCGCATCGAGCACCACCGAGCTTCTCCTCGACGATTGCGAAGTCCCCGAAGAAAACGTCCTGGGTCCTGTCGGGCAGGGTTACAAGATCGCGATCAACACCTTGAACGAAGGTCGAATCGGGATCGGGGCGCAGATGATCGGCGTCGCGCAGGGTGCGCTTGGCGCGACGATCAAGTACGTGGAGGAGAGGAAACAGTTCGGAAGACCGCTGGCCGAATTCCAGGGAATTCAGTTCCAGATCGCCCAGGCCGCGACCGAGCTCGAGGCTGCCCGACTCATGGTCTACAACGCAGCGCGGCTCAAGGATGCCGGTAAGGACATCGCGCGCGAAGGCGCGATGGCAAAGCTATTCTCGTCGCAGGTCTGCGAGCGCGTCACTTCTCTTTGCATCGAGCTGTTCGGAGGCTACGGCTACACCAAGGACTATCCCGTGGAGAAGTTCTACCGGGACGCCAAGATCGGCGCGATCTACGAGGGCACGTCGAACATGCAGCTCCAGACCATCGCCAAGGCGGTACTCAAGTAGCATTGGTTGGACGAGCCGCTCAGGACGGAAGGGCAAACTGTCAACTTCAAACTGACAACTGCAAACTGAGAACTGCAACTGAACAGACGAGAGTTGCCAGTGGCTAAGATTTCAGTTTGTTAGTTCACTACGCCCAGACTTTACTTAGCGCGCTTCAGGGTACAGGCAAAGGCCTGTGCTTTAAGACTACTGAGGGAAGTCTGGGCGTCGTACACTGATTCACTGGCATCTATGCCACTGACAACTCTCGCCTGTTCAGTTGCAGTTCCAGACCTGGCGGAACCCGAGATGTCAGACCGTTTCGCTATTGAGCGGTCGTCCCTCGCAGAATCCCTTCTCGAACCCGTCGCGCCTTTGCCGAGGCGCGCGGATCCTCTGCCAGGCGCGACTCGACGCGTGGCACGAAGTTGAGACTGGCCGTGAGCGTTAGCTCGCGCCCCTCTCTGCGGACGAGAACTGGAAGCGGAGATCCCTGGGGAGCCCGCGCATATTTTGCGCGGAACTGTTCCGACCACGTCGGATCCCCGGCGCCGATTCCGCCGACGGCAAGGAGAAGATCGCCTGGCTTGACGCCTGCCGCGTCCGCCGAGCTTCCGGGAACGACTTGCCTCACGTGGACTCCGGAGCTGTCCAGAACCGTAGAGATTCCCACTCGAGGTTGGTTGATCGTGTCGCGCACGAGACGCAATCCCGCCAGCGGTAAGACCGCATCATACGGATACGGATCACGACCGTCGATGTAACGGGCGTAGAAATCAGTAAACGATTTGCCGTTTGCCGCGCGACTGACGGCAGCCCACCATTCGTCGGATGTGAAGCCGCGGTTGTTCTTGTAGTCGCTATTGTAGAGCTCACGCATCACATCGTCGAGCGAACGCCGATTGTTCGACGCATCCCTAATGATGACATCGAGCAGGAATCCGGCGAGCGATCCCTTGGGGTAGTAGATGTACTCCGTCCCATCGCGCGGATGAATCCAGGTCGAGAGCGACGCATCCTCGAGCGAAGTCGGTGGCAGCGCGGCGACCTGAGAGATCTTGTCGCCAGTCGCCGAGTAGAAGCCTGGCGCATCGATCACGGCCCCCCGCACTTCGGCAAGATCGGCATAGTAATCGGTTATCCCCTCGCTGATCCACAGAAGTCTGGTGGGCTGCCGTTGGTCGTAGCGGTAAGGGTAGAGATCGGCCGGACGCAATCGCTTCACGTTCCACGAGTGAAACATCTCGTGCGCGTAGATCGACATGATTACCGGCGAACCGAGCAACGCGGGTCCGTAAATGTCGACGTGGGAGTTCTGGTGCTCGAGCCCCGATCCTCCTCCGTACGACGGATCTGCGATCTGCATGACGCTGTAGTTGGTCCACGGGATCTCGCCGAACACTCTTCCTTCGGGAGGAATCACTCGTTTGAGCGCCTCCCACACGGCGATGCGCGCGCCATCGCTGACGCTACCCGATGGATAGGTGGCGAATCGTACCCAGCGATCGCCGATCTGAGTGCTATCGAGATCGAACTGTCCGACGAAGAAGGGCATATCGACCAGGTCATGGTAGTTGGACGCCGAGAACGTGCGTGGACCGGTTGCCGTCATTCCCGTGACGATCTTCCAACCCGCCTCGGTGTTAACCGTTACGGTGGCTGGGAAATCGAATCCGCGCCCGTCTGGATAGAGAAAGAGGTTGGTGCCGTTGAAGAGCAGAAAATCCGGACGCGCCCAGGTGTTGGCATTGTCGAGGCTGTCAGCGAGATAGTCGAAGCGGATCGCCACCTCACCCGGGCCTCGGGGACGAACGCGCCACGTATCGGGATCGAGCTTGTCCCAGCTGAGCGACGCTCCAGTTTCTTCGGCGGTAAAATTCGAGACGTTCCGGGCGAAGTTGTCGATCTCATATGCCCCAGGCGTCCACGCGGGAAGCGAGAGAACGACTGGCGCTGTTCCTCCGACAGTAAACGTCATCGTGGATGACACGAGACGGCTCTCGCCGTTCGTGCGCGTGAACGTCACCTCGTACCGGATGTTGTTGAGTGGCGCAGAAGTCGCGATGCTTTGCGCGGAAAGGTTTGGAGAGCGTGCCAACGCCGTGATTAACAGTGAGAGCAGCGTGGGAAGGGCTTTTCTTCTCATGGAAATCGAGATTCGGGAAAGACGACCTGCTGCGATCTCATCGCAAGAGTCGTTCGCGCGCACGCGGTGCGGGCCTCTCGGACAGCGTGCTATATTCGGGCCTGCGACTTCCACGCCGCGGACGAGGAACTTCACAAGCCATACGTTCCACCAGACCCTTTCGCTGTTGTTTTACATTCTCTTTCCCCGGGTGCCCCCGTATCTGATCGTAAAACGGCAGAATTCCATGAACTCACACATTTAGCTGATGATCTCCTCCGAATCTCTCGCATTTCTGAAGAAGCTTCTCGACACACCCGGTCCATCCGGGTTTGAGTCGGCGCCCGCGAAAGTGTGGCGCGATCAGGCGAAGAAGTTCGCCAAGGTGACCGGGGATGTCGCCGGGAACAGTTTGGCCGAAGTGAACAGCAGCGGCCGTCCGACGATCATGCTTGCAGGCCACATCGATGAGATCGGCGTGATCATCAACTACATCGACGACCAGGGCTACGGCTACATCCAGCCGATCGGCGGCTGGGACCCGCAAGTGCTCATCGGTCAGCGCCTGCGGTTCATCGGGCAGAAGGGAGATGTCTTCGGAGTAGTCGGCAAGAAACCGATTCATCTCATCAAGCTGGAAGAGCGGGAGAAGGCGGCGAAATTTACCGACCTGTGGGTCGATTTCGGCGCGAAGACCAAGAAGGAAGCCGAAGGGATGCTTTCCATTGGAGACGCTGGTGTCATCGATTCGCGGACGATGGAATTTCCGAATGACAGGATCGTGTCGCGCTCGATCGACGACAGGATCGGGGCTTTCGTGGCCCTCGAGGCACTGCGCCGGTACGCCGACAAGCCCGGCGCCGCGAGAGTTGTCGCCGTTGCTACGACGCAGGAGGAGATCGGATATCGCGGTGGCGGCGCCGGAGTTTGCGCCACGTGCATCGGTCCGCAGATGGCGATCGTCGTCGACGTCACCTTCGCCATCGATCACCCGGGCGTCGAAAAGAAAGAGCACGGAGACGCGGCGATCGACGGTGGTCCGGTGCTGACGCGAGGGTCGGTCATCTCCCCGGTGGTTTTCAATCTCCTTCGCAAGACCGCCGAAGAGCGGAAGATCCCCTTTACGCTTCACGCGGCGGGGCGCGACACGAGTACTGATGCGGACGCGATTCACATCGCTCGCGAAGGTGTGGCAACTGCGCTGGTCTCCGTCCCCAACCGCTACATGCATTCTCCGAACGAGCTAGTAAGCATGCAGGATCTCGATCATGCGGCCGAACTGATCGCGCAGACCTGTAGAGCGGTCACGGCGAAGACAGACTTTACCGCGCGATAGACTCGGGGTTTTACCCCATGCCGAAGCCAATCCCCACTCCGCGAGAGGAAGGATTCACCACGACAACCGGCTCGCCCCTCTATTGGGCGAAGTACGGTCGACCGGGTTCGCCAAAGCTGCTCGTTCTGCACGGAGGGCCGGGCGCTGACCACTGTTACCTGCTGCCGCAGATGCTGCACCTCGCCGAGCGGTACGATGTCCTCTTTTACGATCAGCGCGGAGGCGGACGGTCGAAGGCGGACGCACGAGTTCCAGTCACGTGGCGCACGCATGTCGAAGACCTCGGAGCGGTCGTAACCGAATTCGGGCTCGAGCCACTTTCGATCGTCGGGTATTCGTGGGGCGCGATGCTGACGCTGCTCTACACCGTCGAGCAGCGAAAAAACCCCCACCTCGTCCCGCCGGCTCGACTCGCCCTCATCTGCCCGGCGCCTTTGACTCGCGAATATCGGCGCCAGTTCGAGGCGGAGTTCATTCGCCGGCAGCAGAGTCCCGAGATCCAGAGATTGCGGGAAGGGCTGGCCAGGTCGGGGTTGCGGGAGAAGGATCCGGCCGCCTATCGTCAGCGTGCGTTTGAGCTCGGTGTCGCCGGCTATTTTTCAGATCCGACCAAAGCTCGCGACCTCACGCCGTTCCGGGTGGTGGGCAGAGTGCAGCAATCCGTGTGGGAAAGTCTGGGGGATTTTGACCTGATCCGGGACCTGAAGGGCGTCCAAATCCCGTCGATCGTCATACATGGCCGTGACGATCCGATTCCATTAGCGTCTTCCGTAGAAGCTGCGCGCGCGCTCGGAACGAACCTCGTGGTTCTGGACGACTGCGGGCACGTGCCGTACGTTGAACAGCCTCAGCGGCTTTTTTCGGCACTCGACACATTCCTTGATGAAACCAATCTGCCCGCAAGAAGCTGAAACTCAGCTATGACATCAGATTCAGGCGTCACACAGCACGCGATCAGCTCCATCACGGTCGACGGCAAGGAGTACAGAGTCGCGCTCCGTCTCGCCTATGACGGAGTGGAGTACATCGGCAGGCTGTGGTTCAGCGATCCCAATAGCGATCAGATGGGAATTCCCGATCACGGCGCGGTTCCCGGCCGGACGATCGCTGAAGCGGTCGAAGTTGCCAGGAAGCTCACTCCGCAGGATCTCGAGCGGCGCTGCCATCGCGCCCTCGCCGACAAGAGGCGGTATATCCGCCTTCGTCGAGCGACCGAGGAGATCATCACGAAGATCAAGTACATGAATCGCGTCGCCGTGACGATGCGTCACGGAATGCTCGACTCGGAAGGCGCGAGCCAGGAGCTCGAGCTCATTCAGAAGCAGATCGAAGAGATCGTGAAGACCCTTCCCTTCCACGCCGGGATAGAAGAGGGTAGCTGAGGAGGTATCCGCGGCTCTCGCCACGCTGGTGAGCGGGAAGTAACGCACCGCCCTCCTATATTGAGGGAATGGATTCCCGGACGGCCGCGCACGTTCTGTCCCAGATCGGCGCGCTCCTCGAAGTAAAAGGCGATCAGAGATTCAAGGCGCGCGCATACGCCGGGGC
>CATPBD010000209.1 GCA_955652265.1 uncultured Gemmatimonadaceae bacterium
CACCGTAGTCTCCGCCGATGTCGATTCGCGCGTCGTAACGCCACCGTTCGGTGCCGTGCTCCGGGTCGAGCGCGATGACAGTTCCGAATGGTGTCGCGAAAAAGAGGGAACCGTCAACAAAAAGTGGTGTCGCCTCGAAGCGCCCCTTGCCGATGCCCGTGCGATCGTCAACCCAGAGATCACCCGCCCGGTAAGTCCAGGCAACGCTGAGCCGAGACACATTTTCGCGCGTAATCTGTGCTGCCGGGGAGAACCGTGAGCCCCCGGCGTCACGGCCGTAGGCAGTCCATTCGATCGGAGCGCCGGCGCCGAGGGGCGATGGGGCGAATTCGCTGATTGCCTGACCTCGCCCGCATCCGGCAAGCGAACACAGCAGAGCACAGCGCACCAAGCGAAGACGGCCTTTCACGGGGCGTTCGTCGTCAATCGTTGCCTCCCTCCGCGCGTTGACTGGACGGTGGCGTCAAACCGGTGAAGTCTCCAATCAACTTCGCGTCGTACGGGCCGTTGAGCCCCTCGCTCGTGTTGCGACGGCCGAAGCCCGGAACGTTGAGGATGCCAAAGCTCCGCACGATCGCCTTGTTGTGGTTCACGACGATCACGCGGTGATTGATCTGATCTATTTTCAACGTGCCCACGTAGTTATTCAGCAACTCGTGCGTCGGCAGCGGATTTTTATTGCTCGACGGGTTGGTGTTCGTCAGGTATTCCCACACCACCTTATCCTTGGCATCGACCTCGACGATCCGGTTGTTGTTCGAGTCCGTGATCAGCGTGTGTCCATTGGGCAACCGGCTCGCGAAGGCGACGCCGCTCACCGTGCCCTGGGCGGTGTACGTCGCCACGATCTGGTGCCGGCGATTTACCTCGATGGCGCGGTTGTTGTTCTCGTCGGAGATCAGCACGTGGCCGTTGGCCAGTAGCTCCGCGCTGTTCGGGTTGTTGAGCTGATTGAAGTCGATGCCCGCCACTCCCGTGGTGCCGTACTGCCAGACGATGTTGCTGCTGCCCCGCTTGACCTCGATCACGCGCTGATTCCCTTGATCGGTGATGAGGACGTCACCATTAGGGAGAAAGGTGTTCTGGACTGGCGAGTTCAGCTCGTTGGTACCGGCTCCAGTGACGCCGAACTGGCCGTACTGCCAGACGATGTGACCAGATCGGTCGACGAGCAGCACGCGATTGTCAGCGCAGCCTGTCGGACACCTGGGCTCGCTGCCCGGCGGCGCGCCGGTCCCTGCCATGAGCGTCAGCTCTCCCACCCGCTGCGCGTCGTTCACGCCGATGATCGACGCGGCGGAGACGTCATTCGGCCCGCGCCCAAAGTGCCAGAGGATGTTGCCGGCGGGATCGACCTCGATCACCCGGTTGTTGAACTGGTCAGCGATGAGGAACCGCTGCCCGGACCCGTCGCCGCCCTGCCCACTCTGGTCGGCGACGAGAGAGAGCGAGTTGACTTCGACGGGGCTGGGGCGGTCGCAGCCGAGGAGAGCGAGTCCGAAACCGCAGAGCGCGAGTGCAGTGTGACGTTGTTGCATGGAACCTCCGGATAGAAGCGGCCAGGAAACTACGCCGAAGGGGGACGGAATCGGGGAAGCGGCGCACACGAAGACTGCCGCGAGCAGCATGCCCGCCTGGAGGTGCGCGCGGCGAGCAACATCTTTTCTGCGGTGGAAGTCAGCTGATCGCATGTCTCAGTAGTCAAATGAAAAGTGGCGGAGTGCCCAGGCCTCCCTAATCCTTACCTACCGGCCATCCCAACCGCGTCGAGTACGAACGCATAACGGAATGCAGCCTCACGTAACACATCGTACCGACCCGAGCTGCCGCCGTGTCCGCCGGCCATGTTGATCTTGATGTAGAGCGGATTCGTGTCCGTCTTCATCGCGCGCAGCTTGGCGACCCACTTGGCCGGCTCCCAGTATCCTACCTGCGAGTCGTTCAGCGAAGTCGTGACGAGCATCCAGGGATACGCTTTCCTCTCAACGTTGTCGTACGGTGAGTACGACCGCATATACGCGTACTGCTCGGCATTGTGCGGGTCGCCCCACTGCTGCCATTCCTGGGATGTGAGTGGAATCGACGCGTCCATCATCGTGTTGATGAGGTCGACGAAGGGCACGTCGGCGACGACGGCGCGGAACAAGTCTGGTCGCATGTTGACCACCGCCCCCATCAGGAGTCCGCCGGCACTACCGCCCCGCGCGACGAGCCTGTCCTTGCTCGTGTATTTGTTGTCGACCAAGTATTGGGCGACATCGACGTAATCGAAGAACGTATTCTTCTTCTTCATCATCTTCCCATCGTCGTACCACTGGCGGCCCATCTCCTGCCCGCCACGGATGTGCGCGATCGCGTAGGCGAACCCGCGGTCGACCAGACTCAGCACGCCGGAGTTGAACGTCGCCTCGGTCGTCGCGCCGTACGATCCGTAGGCGTAGAGAAGCAGAGGATGCGTTCCATCCTGTGTCCAGCCTTTCCGTACGATCATGGAGACGGGCACGTGCGCTCCATCGCGTGCCGTCACCATGAAACGCTTCACTTCGTACTTGGACGCATCGTAACCGGGAACCTCGACCCTCTTTTTCAGCTCGCGCTGTCTCGTCGCCATGTCGTAGTCGTAAGTCGATGGCTGGGTCACCATCGACTGATAGACGAATCTCAGGGTGTCCGAATCAAACTCGGCATTTCCCGTCGGAGATACGGCGTAAGCTGGCTCGGGGAAGGTGACGTAATGCGTGCTATTGTCCCTGAGATTGATGACCCGGAGCCGGCGCAAGCCACCGGAGCGTTGCACTACGACGACGTCATTCTTGAAGGGCTCGAGATACTCGATGAAGACTGAGTCCGACACCGGGATCATGTCGAGCCAATTCCCGCCGGCGACTGCGTCGGTCGGAATGCGCTGGACTTTGAAGTTCCGCGCATTGTAGTTGGTGGTCATGAGGAACGCGCCGTCGATGTCGTCGATCTGGTATTCGACGTTCGGGCTTCGCGCGACGATGATCCGTGGCATGGCGGTAGGATCCGCCGTCGGAATCATACGCCACTCGGATGATGTAAATCCGTCGTCCGAGATGTAGATGTACTTCCCGCTCTTCGAGCGGCAGACGCCGACGTTGTCGAGGACGTCGTCCTCCTGGAACACCTTCACGTCGCTCGCCTTGGGGGTCCCCAGCACGTGCCGCCACACGGCGTTGGAGCGGCGAGCTGAATCGGCGGTTTGGTAGAAGAGGATGGTGTCGTTGGCCCAGGCCACCGAGGGAACGACGCGTGAGATAGAGTCACCGAGGAGCTTTCCGGTGACGAGGTCTTTTACGTAGAGAGTATAGACGCGGAGGGCGGTAGTGTCGTGGAGGTAGGCGGCGCGCGTTCCGCTCGGACTTACTTCGAGCGACCCGACCTGGCTGAACTTCTTGCCGATGGCGAGCGCATTGGCGTCGATGACGACTTCGTCCGGCGCGCCGGGTGTGGCTCTGCGTCTCATGAAGACGGGATACGATTTCCCCTTCTCGGTGGCGGTCCAGTACAGGTACCCATGCTCGCGAAACGGGACGGAGATGTCGGTCTCCTTGATGCGGCTCAGCATCTCGTCGTAGAGCTTCTGCTGGAGCGCGTCGGTGTGCTTCATCCTGGCGGCGGTGTACGCATTCTCAGCCTCGAGGTAGGAGACTACTTGGGGGTCGGACTTGTTGCGGATCCAGAAGTAGTTGTCGGTGCGGACATCGCCGTGGAGTGTGTCGACGCGGGGGACGATGCGGGCGGTCGGCGGAGTGACGTCCTGAGCGGCGAGGCGTGTCGCTGAGCTCGCGGCCACTACTATCGGTAAGCTGAGGAGAGCGTGGGCGAGGATGCGGATGGAGCGCATGGAGGCCTCTTGTACGGGGCAGGGGAGGGGGAAATGGTCTTGCTGTTTTATCCCCTGAGCGCGTGTGGTGTCAAGCCGCGCATGTTGAACACCGATGATAATGTCACCCAGAGGCGCCAGTAGAACTGTCACCCTCTAGACTGTTCCTCCTTACCGGGGGAGCGTATGGAGCGGACGGCGATGAGCGACAGGGATCTACATAGGGTGAGTGTGCTCTCGAGGATGGTGAGCGGAGAGCTCACTTCTTTAGAGGGGGCAGAGCTCCTGGCTGTGAGCGTCCGGCAGGTGAAGC